>NZ_JBFAHZ010000004.1:0-34168 GCF_040654415.1 Micromonospora sp. NPDC050695 | reverse complement strand
CCCGCAGTCGCGAACGAGAGGCAAGACCGGTGAGCGCCAGCGTGCGGAACGACGAACGGGACGAGCGGGCCGAGACGACGTGGCAGACGCTGCGCCGCGGTCTGGCGCTGTCGCCGGAGCTGCGGACCGGGCTGGCCGGCACGTTGGCCCTGGCGCTGGTGTACATGGTCGGGCGGGTAGCCGTGCCGGTCGCCGTGCAGCAGGGCATCGACCGGGGCATCGTCGGCGGCCTGAACCTGGACGTGGTCTGGTCGGTGGTGGCGATCACCGCGGTGATCCTCACGGTCACGACCCTCTGCGGGTACCTGATGATGCGCCGGCTGTTCACCGTCAGTGAGACGGCGCTGGCCAACGTGCGTACCCGGGCGTTCCGGCACGTGCACGACCTGTCGATGCTGCACCAGCAGTCGGAGCGGCGCGGGTCGCTGGTGTCCCGGGTGACCAGCGACGTCGACCAGATCACCCAGTTCCTTCAGTGGGGTGGGGTGATCCTGCTGGTCAACCTCGGTCAGCTGGTGGTCACCACCGCCGTCATGCTGGCGTACTCCTGGCAGTTGACCCTGGTGGTGCTGGCCGCGTTCCTGCCGGCGGTGTTCGTCATCCGGCAGTTGCAGCGCCGTCTGGGCGCGGCGTACGCGACGGTGCGTCAGCGCACCGGCACGCTGCTCGGCGCGATCGGCGAGAGTGTGGTCGGCGCGCCGGTGATCCGGGCGTACGGCATCGCGGGGCGCACCGCCCGGCGGCTGGACGAGGCCATCGACGGTCAGCGCACGGCGCAGCAGCGGGCGATCCGGATCAGCATCGTGGGCAGCTCGGTTGGTGAGCTGGCCGCCGGGGTGGCGCTGGCCGGTGTGGTGGTGCTCGGGGTGACGCTGGGCGTGGACGGCACGTTGTCGATCGGCCAGCTGACCGCGTTCCTGTTTCTGGTGACGCTCTTCATCCAGCCGGTGCAGATCGCCACCGAGGTGCTCAACGAGGCGCAGAACGCGATTGCGGGCTGGCGTCGGGTGCTGGACGTGCTGGACGTCGCCCCGGACGTGGCCGACCCGGGGGAGCAGGGACGCGACCTGCCGGGCGGGCCGCTGGACATCCGCTTCTCGGGGGTGCGGTTCGCGTACCCCGGTGGTCCGCCGGTGTTGCACGACATCGACCTGGACATCCCGGCGAAGAGCCGGGTGGCGGTGGTTGGTGAGACCGGCAGCGGCAAGACCACCTTCGCCAAGTTGCTCACCCGCTTGATGGACCCGTCGGCGGGCGCGGTGCTGCTGTCCGGTGTGCCGCTGTCGGAGGTCCGCTTCGACTCGCTGCGCTCCCGGGTGGTGATGGTGCCGCAGGACGGGTTCCTCCTCGACGCGACGGTGGGGGACAACGTCCGCTTCGCCCGTCCGGAGCTGACCGACGAGCAGCTCGGCGCCGCCTTCACCGCGCTGGGTCTGTCGGACTGGCTGGCCGGTCTGCCGGCGGGCCTGGACACGCCCGTCGGCGAGCGGGGTGAGGCGCTCAGCGTCGGGGAGCGGCAGTTGGTCGCGTTGGCCCGGGCGTACGTCGCCGACCCGGACCTGTTGGTCCTGGACGAGGCGACCAGCGCGGTGGACCCGGCGACGGAGGTGCGTCTGCAACGCACCCTGGACGCGGTCACCCGGGGTCGGACGACCCTCGCCATCGCGCATCGGCTCTCCACGGCGCAGGCCGCCGACGAGGTGATCGTGGTGGATCGGGGGCGGGTGGTGCAGCGTGGCCCGCACGACGAGCTGGTCCGTGACGCCGACTCGGTCTACGGCCTGCTCTTCGCCTCCTGGCTGGAGCAGACCCGGTAACGAAATGTCGGTGTGGTGGACGACGACGGACGGGTGCTCTACGCTCCGGGTTAGGTAAGCCTAACCTTCGAAGGAGGTCGCGCATGCGGCCCAGCCCCGCCGAGATCGTTCGTACCCTCGTCGCCGGTCGGCTGCCCGGCCTCGTGCACCTGGCCCACCGGCCCGGCCCGCACCACGCCCGGCACGTCACCGACCCGGACGGTCGGGTGCTGTTGCTGGTGCCGGTGGCCAGTCATCTGGCCGCCGCGCTGCGCCCGGCCGCC
Organism: Micromonospora sp. NPDC050695; assembly: GCF_040654415.1. NCBI lineage: Bacteria > Bacillati > Actinomycetota > Actinomycetes > Micromonosporales > Micromonosporaceae > Micromonospora > Micromonospora sp. NPDC050695. The sequence continues at coordinate 32,088 of NZ_JBFAHZ010000004.1, read as the reverse complement.
GGAGGCTCCGACGTCGCGGTGGTGCTCGACGTGCTCGACCTGCCGCCCGCCGCCGGCGCGCCCGGGCTGGGCCGGGCCTGGGTCTCCGGGTGGGCCGCCGAGCTGTGCGGGGACGAGGCCCGCCGCGCGGCCGTCGACTTCGCCGCCGTGGACCCCACCGGTGACCTGCTCGACGTGGGCACCCGGTTCCGGCTGTACCGCTTCGAGGTGGTCGAGGTCCGCTGGGAACGCGCCGGCGCGGTGCGGCGCATCGACCCCGGGGAGTACGCCGAGGCCGAGCCGGACCCGGTGCACCCGGTCGAGGCGCGGCTGCTGGCCGACCTCGCCGAGCGCGACGCCACCCAGGTGACCGCGTACCTGCGCCGGCAGCTCGGATTGACCGAGCAGACCCCGGACGGGCCGCCCCGGGTGGTGCGCGTCGACCGCTACGGGCTGGTGGTCGCCCTCGGCCGCCCCGGCGCCCGCCGCCGGGTGCGGCTGGCCTTTCCCGGCCCGGTGGCCGACCCCGACGAGCTGACCCGGCTGCTGCCGCCGCTGCGCCGCCCCGCCAGCGTCCCACCGCCGCGCTGACCGCTGCCGCCCACCGACGGTCTAGGTCGGCAGCGGCCCGGTGAGGTAGCGCTGGATGGTGGGGCCGATCGCGGCGGCCAGCGCCTCCGCGTCGGCGGACGCGACCGGTTCCATCCGGATCACGTGCCGCATCATCGCCAGGCCGATCATCTGGGTGGCCACCAGGGAACCGCGCAGCGGCAACTCGGCCGGCGCGACGTGGAGCGCTTCGAGCACCCGCCGCAACACCTGCGTGGTGATGAACTCGCGCAGCAGCCGCGCGGTCCACTCGTTGCTCACCGCCGAGCGCAGCAACGCCACCCCGGCGCTGCCGGCCGGGGAGTCCCAGACGCCGAGGAAGATGCGCACCATGCGCTCACCGACGCCGTCCCGGTCGCCGGCGAGCACGCTCGGCACCAGCTGCCCGGGGTCGACCGGGAAGTTCATCGCGGTCAGGAAGAGCTGGTCCTTGCTGCCGAAGTAGTGGTGCACCAGCGCTGGGTCGACGCCCGCCGCGGCGGCGATGGCGCGGATCGAGGCGGCGTCGAAGCCACGCTCGGCGAACGCCGCCCGCGCCGCGTCGAGGATCGCCTCCCGGGTGCCCGGATTGCCGGGTCGCCGGCCGGTTCGCCGCGTCATCGCCACCCTTCGTTCCTCCCGCTGATGCCGCCGGTCAGCCGCTGCGCCGGCGCAGGGTGGCCGCCGCGAGCACCAGCGCCAGCACCACCGAGCCGACCACCACCGCCACGTCCCGCCACATCCTGCCGGTCGGCTCGGTGTGGGCACCCACCTCCTGCAACGCCTCGATGGCGTACGACAGGGGGAAGGCGTCACTGAGCGCCTGGAGCCAGCCGGCCATCTGGTCGCGGGCCACGAACAGCCCGCACAGCAGCAGCTGGGGGATCACCACGACCGGCAGGAACTGTACTGCCTGGAACTCGGTGCGGGCGAAGGCGCTGCAGAACAGCCCGAGGGCGACACCGAGCACCGCGTCGAGGACCGCGATGCCGATCACCAGGGCACCGCTGCCGGCGGTCTGGAGATCGAAGACCCAGTACGCGACGGCGGCGGCGACCGCGGCCTGTACGGCGGCGGCCGCCCCGAACGCGATGCCGTAGCCGAAGAGCAGGTCGAGTTTGCCCAGCGGAGTCGTGAGCAGCCGCTCCAGCGTGCCGGAGGTGCGCTCACGGAGCATGGCGATGCTGGTCACCAGGAACATGATCACGAACGGGAAGATGCCGAGCATCACCAACGCGATCCGGTCGAACGTGGACGGTGCGCCGGGCGGGGTCGGCTGGTCGGCGTACATGAAGTAGACCAGGGTGAGCAGGACGGTCGGCACCGCCACCAGCAGTGCGATGGTGCGTCGGTCGTGCCGGAGTTGGCGCAGGATGCGCCCGGTGGTGGCCGCCAGGATGCGCGCGCTCACGAGGCTCCTCCGCTGGGTGCCGCGCCGGCCCGGATCAGTCGCAGGAACGCCTCGTCGAGGTCGTCCACGCCGGCCGCCGCGCGGATCGCGGCCGGGCTGTCGTCGGCGATCAGCCGTCCCTCCCGGATCAGCAGCAGGCGGTCGCAGCGGGCCGCCTCGTCCATCACGTGGCTGGACACCAGCAGCGTGGTGCCGGCCGCCGCCATCGCGTGGAACCGGGCCCACAGGTCGGCCCGCAGCACCGGGTCCTGACCTACGGTCGGCTCGTCGAGGATGACCAGCTCCGGATCGCCGACCAGCGCGCAGGCCAGCGAGGCGCGGCTGCGCTGGCCGCCGGAGAGGGTGGCGACCAGCTGGCCGGCCGCCTGCGCCAGCCCCACGTCGCCGACCGCCCGGTCGGCCTCGGCGCGCCCCCGCCCGTACAGGGCCGCGAAGTAGCGGGCGTTCTCCCGCACGGTCAGGTCGGCGTACACGCTCGGCGCCTGCGTGAGGTAGCCCACCTGGTGGCGCAGCGCGGGAGCGCCGGCGGGCTGACCCAGGACGGTGATCGTCCCGCTGGTGACCACCTGCACGCCGACCACCGCGCGCATGAACGTCGTCTTGCCGCTGCCGCTGGGGCCGAGCAGCCCGGTGACGGCTCCACGGGCGACCGTGCAGCTGATGCCGTCCAGCACCCGCCGTCCGCCCCGGTCGACGACCAGGTCGCGGACGGCTATCGCATCGCCCATCACACACCTCCGAGAAAACTCATCGACTGATGAACTCAACGCTAGATGAGATGCCGTCCCCGGCGCAACGCCCGAACCTCGGTCACCTGGGCGGCCCCGTCGCGAGGGGCGGGACAACGGGCAGTAGCCTTCGGACCGGACACCGGGTCCGCCATCGGGCATTGCGCCCTGATCGGACGTACGGCACGATGGCGCGGTGGGTCACGCTCCGTTACCGGACAGCGGTTTTCTTGAAGACTGGGCCGCGCGGCTGCGGCAGGCCGCCGAACGACCGGTCGTCGGCATCCTCCTGCGCGGCAGTCACGCCCGCCGGGCCGCCACCGCGCACAGCGACGTCGACCTCGACGTGCTGGTCGGCGGCGCCCCGTACGCCGCCCGACGGGCGTACCTGGCCGAATCCGCCGGCCGGCTGACCCACGTGTCGGTGGCCGCCCGGGACGTCCGCTCCTGGGTGCATCGGCTCGGTGAGCCGGCCGACTGGGCGTTCGGGCTGCCGGTCACCGCGCCCGCCCGGCTGCTCTGGGCCGACCCGCACTGGCGGCCCCGGATCGACCTGCCGGTGCTCTGCCAGCCCGCCGAACCACCCCGGCTGGAGGAGATGATCGCCGCCCTGGGCAAGGCCGCCGCCGCCCGGGCGGCCGACGACCGGCTCGGCGTCCGACTCGCCGTCGCCGACCTGGCCCGGCTCTGCCCGTCGGTGCTGCGCCCGGCCAACCCGTCGGTGCGGGTGTCCTCCCGCCGGGCGGCCTTCGCGGCGGCCCTGGACCTGCCGGTCGCCCCGGCCGGCTACCGGGAGGACATGCTGCTCTGCCTCGGTCTGCGCCCGGGCTCCACCGGGCAACTCTGGGTCGCCGCAGTGCGGCTGGTCGCCGGCACGCTGCCGCTGATCCGCCCGTACGCCGAGGTGATCGCCGAGGCCGCCGGCACCGACCTGGCCGACGCCCTGGTCGACGGGCGGCTGGACCGCTACGTCGCCCAGTTGGCCCGGCCCGCCGGCCCCCGACCGGTAACCGGACGGGAGCGGTCGCCGGTCCCCGCCCCGCGTGCGGGACAATGGGTCACTGTGCCCGTACCTGACGCGCCGGTGACCGGCGTCCCCAGCGAACCGAGCGGCCCGGCGGCGTCCACGCCGGCCCGTCCGTCCCGGCTCGACCCGGCCATCGCGGCCCGGCTGCGCCGCACCGCCGACGGCCTGGTCGCCGCCGTGGTCCGCGCGCACGACTCCGGTGAGGTGCTGATGGTCGCCTGGATGGACGACGAGGCGCTGCACCGCACCCTCACCACCGGCCGGGCCACCTACTGGTCGCGCAGCCGGCGCGAGTACTGGGTCAAGGGCGCCACCTCCGGGCACCACCAGTACGTCCGCTCGGTCGCCCTGGACTGCGACGGCGACGCGCTGCTGGTCAGCGTGGAGCAGGTCGGCGCCGCCTGCCACACCGGCCACCGGACGTGCTTCTTCACCGAACTGCCGGTGACGGGGACGGGGGCACGGCCGTGACCGACGGCGCGGTGAGCCCCGACCTGACCAGCTTCACCGAGCTGGCCGCGCACTGGCGCGTCGTGCCGGTCACCCGGCGGCTGCTGGCCGACGCGGAGACCCCGGTCGGGGTCTACCGCAAGCTGGCCGGTGGACCCGGGACGTTCCTGCTGGAGTCGGCCGAACAGGGCGTCGGCTCGGCCGGCATGGCCTGGTCGCGGTACTCGTTCATCGGGGTCCGCAGCAGCGCCACCCTCGTCGAGCGGGACGGCGTGGCGACGTGGCTCGGCCAGCCGCCGGCCGGTCTCCCGACCGAGGGCGACCCGGTGCGGGTGCTCCGGGAGACCGTCGCGGCGCTCGCCGGCCCGGTCGGCGACCCCTCCGACGGGCTGCCGCCGCTGACCGGGGGCATGGTCGGCTACCTCGGCTACGACCTGGTCCGCCGCTTCGAGCGGCTGCCCGAGCTGACCGAGGACGACCTGGGCGTGCCGGAGCTGGGCATGATGCTCGCCACCGACCTGGTGGTGCTCGACCACTACGACGGCTCGGCGATCCTGGTCGCCAACGCGCTGCTGCCACCGTTGGACGCCCCGGACCGCGTCGCGCAGGTCACCGCCGCGTACCACCACGCGGTCGGTCGGCTGGACGCGATGAGCACCGCGCTGTCCCGGCCCATCCCTCCGATGATCTCCACGGTCGAGCGTCCGCCGGTCGGCGAGGTGCTCTGCCGTACGCCCGACGGCGGCTACCCGAAGGCGGTGGAGGCCGCCAAGGAGGCGATCCGGGCCGGCGAGTGCTTCCAGATCGTGCTGTCGCAGCGCTTCGAGCGGGCCACCCACGCCGATCCGCTGGACGTCTACCGGGTGCTGCGCACCAGCAACCCCAGCCCGTACATGTACCTGCTGCGCTTCGACGGCTTCGACATCGTCGGCTCGTCACCGGAGGCGCACCTGAAGGTCACCGCCGGCGCGGACGGGCAGCGCCGGGCTCTGCTGCATCCGATCGCGGGCACCCGCCCGCGCGGCGACACGCAGGCGGCCGACGCGGCGCTGGCCGCCGAGCTGCTCGCCGACCCGAAGGAGCGGGCCGAGCACGTGATGCTGGTCGACCTGGGCCGCAACGACCTGGGCCGGGTGTGTCAGCCGGGCAGCGTGCAGGTGCCCGAGTTCGCGACCATCGAGCGGTACAGCCACGTGATGCACATCGTCTCCACCGTGACCGGCACGCTGCGTGACGACCAGAGCGCGTTCGACGCGCTCGCCGCGACCTTCCCGGCGGGCACGCTCTCCGGCGCTCCCAAGGTGCGGGCCATGGAGATCATCGAGGAGTTGGAGCCGGTGCGTCGCGGCCTCTACGGCGGCACGGTCGGCTACTTCGGCTTCGGCGGCGACCTGGACATGGCGATCGCCATCCGGACGGCGCTGATCCGCGACGGCCGCGCCTACGTGCAGGCCGGCGCGGGGGTGGTGGCCGACTCGGACCCGGCCGCCGAGGACCAGGAGACGCGGAACAAGGCCGCCGCCGTGCTGGCGGCGATCGCCGCCGCCGAAACGCTCCGGCCGGCCCGATGAGCGCCGAGGGTGGCGACCGGGCCGTGGTGGCTCGGCGCGCGTTGACGTACGCCGTGGTGCTCTGCGTGGCCGGGGCGGGCCTGGCGCTCTGGGCGGCGACCCGGACCTGGTCCCTGGAACTGACCCTGCGGCCGGCGCCGCTGCCCCCGGTGCGCGACGCGCGCAGCGGCGCCGCCCTGCAGCCGTGGCTTCCGGCGCTGGCCCTGGTCACGCTGGCCGGCGGCGGCGCGCTGCTGGCGACCCGGGGTCGGGTGCGGCGCCTGCTCGGCGTGCTGGTCGGTGTGCTCGGGCTGGCCGTGGCGGCCGGCGGCGGGTACGGCCTGGTCGCTGACCTCGACGGCGTGGTGAGCCGGCAGTGGCCGGCGCTGTGCCTGCTCGGCGGGCTGTTGGCCGCCGTGGGCGGCGGGTGGACGGCGTGGCGGGGCGACGGGTGGCCGGCGATGGGCGCCCGGTACGAGCGGCCGGCGCGCACCGTCACGGAGAGTGCGTCGCCGGCGGTCGGCCCGGCGGGATCGTCCGCTCCGCTGGCCGGGCGGCGGACCACCGAGGCGTGGGACGCGCTGGACCGGGGCGAGGACCCGACGGCGGGCTGATCCGCCCGCCGGCTGCCTGCGCCCCGGCCGCCTGCGACCCGGCGTCAGCCGACGGGTTGACGGTCCCGCGGCGACCGGCGGGCGGCGACGCGCGCGGCGGTCAGCTCGGCGACCAGGCGGTCCAGTTCGGCGCGCTGGTCGGCGCGGGCCCGGTCGGCGCACACCGCCTCCCAGGCGTTGCCGCGTGCGGTGCGCATCCGCCCCTCGCCGACGACGGCCCGTTCCAACGTGTGTACGACGCCAACGGCCAGCGACGCCACGGTCCGCGAGATGGTGGTCAGCCCGATGCTCGGGGTCGGCTCGGCAATGCTCATGGTCACCTCGCACGAGGAGTTGGCGACGGTTGGGCAGGCGCGCCATCGAGTCTGCCCGAGGACGATGCTGACCGGCTGACGTTTCGCCGGGGTGACCGCCCGGTCAACTGTCCCGCCCCGGCCGCGACCAGGGACCGGCCGTTCGGCCTTGAGCTTGCTCACACGATCGACATGCGTCACTGTCGCCGAGCGGCGATCCAGGGTCGGTGGCATGATCGATGGGTCAGCCCGGTTCGACCGGGAACGCCGGGCTCCCGTCGCGTGATGGCGGTCGATACCGAAGGTGGCGCAGCGTGACATCCCGTTCACGGCAAGTCGGCCATTATGCCGCAGCCGTTTTCGTGAGCAGCGCCATACCCCCGGCATCCGGCGTCGGCCGCCTGCCCCTAGCATCGGCCCATGACACCCGGAGAGGGGAGTCCGTTGGTGACTGCTGAGCATGCGCACGCGGAGGGGGACGAGGCCGGTCAGGCAGCGTCCGTAAGCGTGCTCGACGAGATCCTGGCCGGCGTGCGCGAGGACGTCGCCCGGCGCCAGGAGCAGGTTCCGCTGGAGCGGATCCGTGAACTGGCCGCGGCGGCGGCGCCGCCGCTGGACGCGTACGCGGCGCTGCGCAAGCCCGGCGTCGCGGTGATCGCCGAGGTGAAGCGCTCCTCGCCGTCCAAGGGCCGGCTGGCCGAGATCGCCGACCCGGCCGACCTCGCCGTCGACTACGCGGCCGGCGGGGCGCGGGCGATCAGCGTGCTCACCGAGGGGCGCTGGTTCGGCGGCTCGCTGGACGACCTGGCGGCCGTCCGGGCCGCGGTCACCGTGCCGGTGCTGCGTAAGGACTTCGTCGTCTCCAGCTACCAGGTGCACGAGGCGCGCGCGCACGGTGCCGACCTGGTCCTGCTGATCGTCGCCGCCCTCGAGCAGAACGTCCTGATGGGCCTGCTGGAGCGGATCGAGTCGCTGGGCATGACCGCACTGGTCGAGGTCCACGACGAGGAGGAGGCCGACCGGGCCCTGGAGGCCGGCGCGCAGGTGATCGGGGTCAACGCCCGTGACCTGCGTACCCTGGAGGTCGACCGGTCGGTGTTCGAGCGGATCGCGCCCGGCCTGCCCAGCAGCGTCGTCAAGATCGCCGAATCCGGCGTTCGTGGCCCGCACGACCTGATCCGGTACGCCTCCGCGGGCGCTGACGCGGTCCTCGTCGGCGAGGGCCTGGTCACCCAGAAGAGCCCCCGCGAGGCGGTCGCCGAGCTGGTCAACGCCGGCAACCACCCGGCAACGCCCCGGCCGGTGCGCTGACCCCGCGCCGGTGTGACGCCCCACCGAGAGGATTTCCGATGAGCGCCGACGCGCTGGCCCCGGTGGCCGGCCCGCAGCCCGACTCCGCCGGCCACTTCGGTCGCTTCGGCGGCCGGTTCGTTCCCGAGGCCCTGGTGGCCGCGCTGGACGAGCTCGACGGGGCGTGGCGTACGGCGATGGCGGACGAGTCCTTCCGGGCCGAGTTCGGCGCGCTGCTGCGCGACTACGCGGGCACACCGTCGCTGCTCTACGAGGCCCGGCGGTTCTCCGCGAAGGTCGGTGCCCGGGTGCTGCTCAAGCGCGAGGACCTCAACCACACCGGCGCGCACAAGGTGCGCAACGTCCTCGGTCAGGCGCTGCTCACCAAGCGGATGGGCAAGACCCGGGTGATCGCCGAGACCGGCGCCGGCCAGCACGGCGTGGCCACCGCGACCGCTGCCGCCCTGTTCGACCTGGAGTGCGTGGTCTACATGGGCCAGGTCGACACCGAGCGGCAGGCCCTCAACGTGGCCCGGATGCGGATGCTCGGCGCCACCGTCGTCCCGGTCACCAACGGCTCGCGCACCCTCAAGGACGCGATGAACGAGGCGATGCGCGACTGGGTGGCCAACGTCGACGAGACGCACTACCTGATCGGCACCGCCGCCGGGCCGCACCCCTTCCCGGCGATGGTCCGGGACTTCGTCCGTGGCATCGGTGACGAGGCCCGCCAGCAGTGCCTCGACCTCACCGGCGGGCTGCCCGACGCGGTCACCGCCTGCGTCGGTGGTGGCTCCAACGCGCTCGGCATCTTCCACGCGTTCGTGGGCGACGAGGCCGTGCGGCTGTACGGCTTCGAGGCCGGCGGTGACGGTGTCGCGACCGGCCGGCACGCGGCCAGCATCACCGGCGGATCCGCCGGTGTGCTGCACGGCACCCGCACGTACGTGTTGCAGGACGCCGACGGGCAGACCCTGGAGTCACACTCGATCTCTGCCGGCCTGGACTACCCGGGGGTCGGGCCCGAGCACGCCTGGCTGCACGACAGCGGCCGGGCCACCTACCTGCCGGTCACCGACGACGAGGCGATGGCCGCGTTCGAGCTGCTCTGCCGTACCGAGGGGATCATCCCGGCGATCGAGAGCGCGCACGCGCTCGCCGGCACCGTGGCCCTGGCGCCGAAGCTCGCCGCCGAGCTGGGTCGGGAGCCCACCATCGTGGTCAACCTCTCCGGGCGGGGCGACAAGGACGTGCACACGGCCGGCGACTACTTCGGCATCCTCGACAAGGAGCGGTGAGATGAGCCGGATCGGGGTGGCCTTCGACAAGGCCCGGGCCGACGGGCGGGCGTTGCTGGTCGGCTGTATGCCGGCCGGGTTCCCCACCGTCGAGGGCAGCATCGCGGCGATGACCGCGATGGTCGAGGCCGGCGTGGACGTCATCGAGGTGGAGATCCCCTACTCGGACCCGGTGATGGACGGGCCGGTCATCCAGAAGGCCAGCGACATCGCGCTGGCCGGGGGCGTACGCACCGCGGACACGATGCGCGTCGTCGAGGCGGTCGCGGCCACCGGCGCGCCGGTGGTCACCATGACCTACTGGAACCCGGTGGAGCGCTACGGCGTGGACGTGTTCGCCCGCGACTTCGCCTCCGCCGGTGGCACCGGCCTGATCACCCCGGACCTCATCCCGGACGAGGCCGACGAGTGGCTGGCCGCCTCGGACGCGCACGGTCTGGACCGCACGTTCCTGGTCTCGCCGTCGTCCACCGACGCCCGGCTCGCGATGACGGTGGGGCACTGCCGTGGGTTCGTCTACGCGACCGCGGTGATGGGGGTGACCGGCGCCCGGGCGCGTACCTCCGACGCCGCGCCGACGTTGGTCTCCCGGACCCGCGCGGTCACCGACCTGCCGGTCGGCGTCGGCCTGGGTGTGGGCACCGGCGCGCAGGCCGGCACCGTGGCCGGGTACGCCGACGGCGTGATCGTGGGCAGCGCCCTCGTCCGGTGTGTGCTCGACGCGTCCTCCGAGGCCGAGGGGCTGGCCGCGCTGCGCACCCTGAGCGCCGAGCTGGCCGAGGGCGTCCGCAACCCCGTCCGCTGAGCCGGTTCCGCCGACGGCTGTGGCGCTCGTCTGCGGGTGCCGGGACATGAGTGATGCCGGTGAGTCATCAATATGACTCACCGGCATCACTCAATTGCACGCGACCGGGCCGGTGCGGGGTGCACCGGGAGCGACGGCGGGCCTTCGGGGAGATGTCGGCGCTGTCACGGTCGCAGGGACGGATCCACTGCCTCGCCGCGCTGCTCCGGTGGCTGCCCCGCGCCGGGCCGCACGCCAGACCCCATGCCAGATCCCATGCCAGATCCCATGCCGGGCCCCATGCCGGGCCCCGCGCCGGACTGCACGCCGGGCCGCTCGTCCTGGCCGGTCTCGGGCCGCCTGTCCTGGTCCGCCGCCGACCACCCCTCCTCGGCGGCGAGGGCCGGTGGCGGGGCCTCGACGGTGCCGGGTGCCCAGGAGACGTCGCGCAGGACGCCGGAACGGCCGGCGAGCGCGTCGGTGACGGCGGCCCGGGTGAGCGGGGTGACCGCCTCGGGCAGCGCGACGGGTGCGTGCCAGGACAGCCGGCAGCCCGGTGGCGGATCGGCGGCGGGTCGGTCACCGGCCGCACGCGCCCGGAACACGTGCACCAGGACATCCGGCAGCGGCCCGGCCCGCCCCGCCGGCGCGCCAACCGTGCCCGGCCCGGCCAGGTGGTAGACACCGACCAGGTCGGCCAGTTCGATCTCCCAGCCGGTCTCCGCACGGATGTCGCGCACCGCCGCCCGCACCGGGCTCTCCGCCGGGCGCAGCCGGCCACCGGGCAACGCGTACCGGCGCTCGCCCCGACCCTGGCGGCAGAGCAGCACCCGCCCGACGTCGTCGGTGACGACCGCGGCGACCGCCCAGGTGAGCGCGCTCATGGACAAAGAGCCTACGGCGGTGCAAACCAGAAGTCACCGGGATGACCGTACGGCGGCCCGGGGTGCCGCTTCGGGGGGGCACAGCGGTAGCGTGTGCACCCGTGACCTACGCCTCGCTGTCCCCCCAGGCAGCCCTGCCCAGTCCCAGCACCGCCGTATGGCAGCTCGGGCCGGTCCCGATCCGGGCGTACGCCCTGTGCATCATCCTCGGCATCATCGCAGCCTGTTGGGTGACCGAGCGTCGGCTGCGCCAGCGCGGTGTCGCTCCCGGCGCGGTGCTCGACATCGCCGTCTGGGCGGTGCCCGCCGGCATCATCGGGGCCCGGATCTACCACGTGATCACCTCCCCGGAGAAGTACTTCGGCGCCGGCGGTGACCCGATCAAGGCGTTCGCCATCTGGGAGGGCGGTCTCGGCATCTGGGGCGCGGTCGCCGGTGGCGCGGTCGGCGCCTGGATCGCGGCCCGGCAGCTCGGTATCCCGTTCGGTGTGGTGGCCGACGCGCTGGCCCCCGGGCTGCCATTGGCGCAGGCGATCGGCCGGTTCGGCAACTGGTTCAACAACGAGTTGTTCGGTGGCCGGACCACCCTGCCGTGGGGTCTGGAGATCCACCGGATGGACCCGGACAATCCCGGGCACGCGTTGCGCGACGACGCCGGCCAGCCGATCCTCGAACCGGGCCTCTACCAGCCGACCTTCCTGTACGAGGCGCTGTGGAACCTCGGCGTGGTCGCCCTGGTCCTCATCCTCGACCGGCGGCTCAAGCTCGGCAAGGGCCGCGCGTTCGCCCTCTACGTGATGGGCTACACCGCAGGCCGTTTCTGGATCGAGCTGATGCGCACCGACGAGGCGAACCAGATCCTCGGCGTCCGCCTCAACGTCTGGACCGCCGCCCTGGTCTTCCTCGGCGCGTTGATCTACTTCGTGCGGGTGCGCGGCCCCCAGGAGTACCTGATCCCGCTCGGCGTGGCGGCGACGCCCACGCCGCCCGCCACGTCCGACCTGTCCCAGGTCGACATCTCCGCGCGGGACGCCTCGGCGCGGGCCGCCGCTCCGGAGGGCTACCGGGTGGTCAGCGAGGAGCAGTACCACGCCTGGCGGGACACCGGCGTCCTGCCGCCCGAGGCCGACGACGATCGGCCCGCCGACGAGGACCGGCCCGCCGACGAGGACCGGCCCGCCGACGAGGACCGGCCCGCCGTTGATCACCGGCCCGCCGACGATGAGCCGCTCGACGCCGCGGCGGCCGACGACGCGCCGTCGACCGACCAGCCGGTGGACGGTACGCCGGAGACCCGCGGCGACCGGGCCGGCGCCACCGGCGCGCGCCCCGCCGACCGGGACAGCTGAGCGGGGGGGCGGCACCGATGCGAAGCGCGGTGGTGGTCGGCGCCGGAGTCGGTGGCCTCGCGGTCACCAGTGCGCTGGCACGCTCCGGCTGGCAGGTCACCCTGCTCGAGCGGGCCGAACGGGTACGCCCCGAGCCGACCGCCGTGGTGCTCTGGCCCAACGGCGTCCGCGCCCTGCAGGCCCTCGGGCTCGGCGCCGGCCTGGCCGCCATCGCCACCCCGCTGCCCGACGGTGGGGTCCGCCGCCCGGACGGGCACTGGCTGGTGCAGCCCCGACCCACCCCGGCCGACCGGATGCCGGTGGTGGTGCACCGGGAGGACCTGCACGACGCGCTGATCGCCGGGCTCGGCGACCGCGTCGAGCTGCGCACCGGCGTGACCGTGCGGCACGTCCGGGTCGAGCCGGGTCACCGTCCGGCGGTCAGTGACGGGCGGCAGACCATCGAGGCCGACCTGGTGGTCGCCGCAGACGGCACGGACAGCGGCATTCGCCGCCAGCTCGCCCCCGAGTCCCGGGTGGTCAGCTCCGGCTGTGCCGCCTGGCGGGCCGTCATCCCCTGGTACCGGGCGCCCCGGCTGCCCGCCGACCAGCCGGTCGCCGGTGAGGTCCTCGGCGCCGGCTACCGGTTCGTGGCCGCCTCGTTGGGCGAGCGCGGCTCGTCGGGCGGTTCCACCCGGGGCGGCATCTACTGGGTGGCCACCGCCGCCGGAGCGCCCCGGCCGGAGCCGCCGGAGACCCAGCTGGCCCTGCTGCGCCGCTGGTACGCGGGCTGGCCGGAGCCGATCGGCGCGCTGCTCGACGCCACCGACCCCAGTGACCTCGTCCAGCAGGAGGTCCGCGAGCTGCGTCCGTTGCCCCGCGCGTACGGCTTCGGAGTCGGGCCGGGCGGTGTGGTCCTGCTCGGAGACGCGGCGCACGCCATGCCGCCGCACCTCGGGCAGGGCGCCTGCCTCGCCTTCGAGGACGCCGCCACGCTGGCCTCTCTGCTGCGCGAGGCCCGGCTGCCCGACGCCGTGCAGGCGTACGACCGGGTGCGCCGGCCGCGCGCGGCCACGGTGGTCCGGCAGACCCGGCGCATGTCGGCGGTGCTGCAGACCCGTGGACGGCTGGCGTTGCGCGCCCGCGACGCCGCCCTCGGCACGATCAACTCGCGCCTGCTCTCCAGCGCCGCGGCCTCCGCCGCCCAGTGGCGCCCCCCGGCGTGACCCGCTCCCCGGGTCAGATCAGGGCGGCGGGTTCGGCGATGCAGGCGGTGCCGATGCGGCGGAAGCCGACCCGCAGGTAGACCCGGGCGATCTCGTCGCTGCCCGCGGAGAGGAAGACCAGGTCGGTGCCGGCGGCGAGAAGTTCCCGGGCGAGGGTCGCGGTCAACGCGGCGCCCAGACCGCGCCGCCGGGCCGCCGGCAGGGTCGCCACACCGGCGATCTCGGCGACGTCGTCCACCCGCATCGCCATCCCGCTGGCCAGCGCGCCCTCGGCGACCGTGCAGGCCAGCGCCGAGATCCGTCGGCCGTCGGCGATGCGGGTGCGCTCCTCGTCCAGGGCGGCCAACTCCAGTCCGGTGACCGCGGCGTCCCGTTCGGCCGGACCGGCGTCGCCGCGCGCGGTGCCGGCGGCCGCGAACGCCACGGCCGCGACCGCCCGGCGGGCGGCCACGTCGGCGGCGAAGTCGGGCGAGTCGGGCATCAGCACCCGCACCGGTACGTCGGAGAGCGACGCCGGGTCGGGCAGCGCGGCCTCATCGAGCACCATCAGCGGTGCCTCCAGCACGTTCAGCCCCGCCGAGCGGGCCACCGCGAGCAGCTGCGGGGTGGTCTCGTGCACCCATTCGAAGGCTTCCGGCAGGCCCAGTTCCCGTTGCCGTTCGCGGACGGACGTCACGTCGGCCAGCGACGGCGGTTCGCCGGCGTCGAGGCGGGGCCGGGCGTAGAACGGCCATCCGGCGCCGTCACGGACGAACAACACCAGCCCACCATGTTCCTCCGCACCGGCGACGTCGCGGGGCACCGCGTCGTAGAAGCGTTCCAACCGGTCGAAGACGTCCTGATGCAGCGGATCCACCGCGCGAGACTACACGTCCCAGACTCTGGACGGTGTGATCAATCTTGAGTGGCCTTGCGCCCCCAGCCCTAACGTAGACTCAATAGACCCACGGGCCGACGTCGTCCCCACCATGATCCAACCTGAGTGACGACAGGAGGCCCGGTGGCTCAGCCGTACGCGGAATCGACACAGCCGCACCCGCACAGCCCGCAGGCGTCCCTTACGCCCGGCCCCCGCCCGCCCGCCCAGGGTCTCTACGACCCGGCGCAGGAGCACGACGCCTGCGGGGTGGCCTTCGTGGCGGACCTGCACGGCCGGCGCTCGCACGCGGTCGTCGCCAACGGGCTCGGCGCGCTGTGCCGCCTGGACCACCGGGGTGCCCGGGGCGCGGAACCCAACACCGGTGACGGCGCCGGCATCATGATCCAGGTCCCGGACGCGTTCCTGCGCGCGGTGGCCGACGTCGCGTTGCCCCCGGCCGGTGAGTACGCCACCGGTCTGGTCTTCCTCCCCGACGACGACGCCGCCGAGGCGCGCGCCCGTCGTGTCGTCGAGAAGTACGCGCTGGTCGAGGGTGCCGATCTGCTCGGTTGGCGGGACGTGCCGGTCGACCCGGACGGGCTCGGCGAGACCGCCCTGGCGGCGATGCCCCGGGTTCGGCAGGTCTTCGTGGCCGCGCGTCGGCTCACCGACTCACCCGCCGGCCCGGCCGGTTCCGCGCTGAGCGGCATCGAGCTGGACCGGGTGGCGTTCTGCCTGCGCAAGCAGGCCGAGCGGGAGACCGCCGAGCGGGGCGTGCCGGCGTACTTCCCGTCGCTGTCCAGCCGCACGATGGTCTACAAGGGGATGCTCACCCCCGACCAGCTGCCGGCGTTCTACCCGGATCTGCGCGACGAGCGGGTGGACAGCGCCATCGCGCTGGTGCACTCCCGCTTCTCCACCAACACGTTCCCGTCCTGGCCGCTGGCGCACCCGTACCGGTTCATTGCCCACAACGGCGAGATCAACACGATTCGCGGCAACCGTAACTGGATGCAGGCGCGCGAGGCGCTGCTGCGGTCGCCGAACGTGCCGGGCAACATCCGGCGGGTCTTCCCGGTGTGCACCCCGGGCGCCTCCGACTCGGCGAACTTCGACGAGGTGCTGGAGCTGCTGCACCTGGCGGGGCGGAGCCTGCCGCACGCCGTGCTCATGATGATCCCCGAGGCGTGGGAGAACGACCCCGGCATGCGGCCGGACAAGCGGGCGTTCTACCGCTTCCACGCCAGCCTCATGGAGCCGTGGGACGGGCCGGCGTCGGTGGCGTTCACCGACGGCGAGATCGTCGGCGCGGTGCTGGACCGCAACGGGCTGCGCCCGGGTCGCTGGTGGCAGACCGACGACGGCCTCGTCGTGCTGGGCTCCGAGGCGGGCGTGCTCGACCTCGATCCGGCCCACGTGGTCGCCAAGGGCCGCCTGCAGCCGGGCCGGATGTTCCTGGTCGACACCGTCGCCGGTCGGATCGTGCACGACGACGAGATCAAGTCCGAGTTGGCCGCCGCGCAGCCGTACGCCGAGTGGCTGCACGCCGGTCTGATCGAGCTGGACGACCTGCCGGCCCGTGAGCACACCGTCTACACCCACGACTCGGTGCGCCGCCGCCAGCAGACCTTCGGTTACACGCAGGAGGAGTTGAAGATCCTGCTCGCGCCGATGGCGCGTACCGGCGCGGAGCCGCTGGGCTCGATGGGCACGGACACCCCGATCGCGCCGCTGTCCACCCGGCCGCGGCTGCTCTACGACTACTTCCACCAGCTCTTCGCCCAGGTCACCAACCCGCCGTTGGACGCCATCCGCGAGGAATTGGTGACCAGCCTGGCGTCGACCATCGGGCCGGAGGGCAACCTGCTCGACCCGGGTGCGGCGAGCTGCCGGCAGATCGTGCTGCCGCACCCGATCATCGACAACGACGAGCTGGCCAAGATCCTCTCCATCGACGAGGACGGCGACCTGCCCGGCTTCAAGGCGGTCCGGGTCTCCGGGCTGTACCGGATCCGGGAGGGCGCCGCCGGGATCAAGGCGCGGCTGACCGAGATCTGCCGGCACGTGTCCGAGGCGATCGAGGACGGCGTCCGCATCCTGGTGCTCTCCGACCGGGACTCCAACGCCGACCTGGCGCCGATCCCGTCGCTGCTGCTCACCGCCGCCGTGCACCAGCACCTGGTGCGGGAGCAGACCCGCACCCAGGCGGCGCTGATCGTGGAGTCCGGCGACTGCCGGGAGGTGCACCACGCGGCGGTCCTGATCGGCTACGGCGCGGCGGCGGTCAACCCGTACCTGGCGTTCGAGTCGGTGGAGGACATGGTCGCCACGGGCGCGCTGCCGGGCGTGGAGCCGGCCGCCGCGGTGCGCAACTACGCGAAGGCGCTCGGCAAGGGCGTCCTGAAGATCATGTCGAAGATGGGCATCTCGACGGTCTCGTCGTACTGCGGGGCGCAGGTCTTCGAGGCGGTCGGCCTGGACACCCGGCTGATCGACCGCTACTTCCGGGGCACGCCCAGCCGGATCGGCGGGGTGGGGCTGGCCGGCGTGCACACCGAGGTGGCCGCCCGGCACGCGCTGGCCTGGCCGCCGGCGGGTGCCGCCGACTCCGACCGGCTGGAGGTCGGCGGCGAGTACCAGTGGCGCCGTGAGGGTGAGCTGCACCTGTTCAACCCGGAGACGGTGTTCCTGCTGCAGCACGCCACCCGCAGCCGCCAGTACGACGTGTTCCGGCAGTACACCGCGAAGGTCGACGCGCTCGCGGCGCAGGCCGGTTCGCTGCGCGGGCTGTTCACGCTGCGTACCGGGGTCCGCCCGGCGGTCCCTCTCGACGAGGTCGAGCCGGCCACCGAGATCGTCAAGCGGTTCGCCACCGGCGCCATGTCGTACGGGTCGATCTCCGCCGAGGCGCACGAGACCCTCGCGGTCGCCATGAACCGCCTCGGCGGCAAGTCCAACACCGGCGAGGGCGGCGAGGACGTCGAGCGGCTGCACGACCCGGCCCGCCGCTCGGCGGTCAAGCAGATCGCCAGCGGCCGGTTCGGCGTGACGAGCGAATACCTGGTCAACGCCGATGACCTGCAGATCAAGATGGCGCAGGGCGCGAAGCCCGGCGAGGGCGGCCAGCTGCCCGGCAACAAGGTCTGGCCGTGGATCGCCCGGACCAGGCATGCCACGCCGGGCGTCGGCCTGATCTCACCGCCGCCGCACCACGACATCTACTCCATCGAGGACCTGGCGCAGCTCGTCCACGACCTGAAGTGCGTCAATCCGGCCGCCCGCGTGCATGTCAAGCTCGTCAGCGAGGTCGGCGTCGGCACGGTCGCCGCCGGCGTGGCGAAGCTGAAGGCCGACGTCATCCTCATCTCCGGTCACGACGGCGGCACGGGCGCGTCCCCCCTGAACTCGCTCAAGCACGCCGGCACCCCGTGGGAGCTGGGGCTGGCCGAGGCCCAGCAGACGCTGCTGCTCAACAAGCTGCGCGACCGGGTCACCGTGCAGGTCGACGGTCAGCTCAAGACCGGCCGCGACGTGCTGATCGCGGCGCTGCTCGGTGCGGAGGAGTTCGGCTTCGCGACCGCGCCGCTGATCGTCGCCGGCTGCGTGATGATGCGGGTGTGCCATCTGGACACCTGCCCGGTCGGCATCGCCACCCAGAACCCGGTGCTGCGGGAGCGGTTCACCGGCACCCCGGAGTTCGTCGAGAACTTCTTCCTGTTCCTCGCCGAGGAGGTCCGGGGCTACCTGGCCGAGCTGGGCTTCCGGTCCATCGAGGAGGCGATCGGGCAGTCCGAACTGCTCGACGTCACCCCGGCGGTGACGCACTGGAAGGCCAACGGGCTCGACCTGGCGCCCGTCCTGCACCTGCCCGAGCTGCCCGCCGGCACCGTCCGGCGCGGGGTCCGCGCGCAGGACCACGGGCTGGAGCACGCTCTGGACAACGAGCTGATCGCGCTGGCCCGTCCGGCGCTGACCACCGGCGCGCCGGTGCGGGTCGAGGTGGCGGTGCGCAACGAGCACCGCAGCGTCGGCGCGATGCTCGGCGGTGAGGTGACCCGCCGCTTCGGCGGTGCCGGCCTTCCCGAGGACACCATCGAGTTCGTGCTGCACGGCACGGCCGGGCAGTCGTTCGGCGCGTTCCTGCCGCGCGGGGTGACCCTGCGGCTGCACGGCGACGCCAACGACTACGTGGGCAAGGGCCTCTCCGGTGGTCGGATCATCGTCCGCCCGGACGCCGCCGCGCCGTTCCTCGACCCGGACGCCGAGCCGGGTCAGCGGGCCGAGGATCAGATCATCGCGGGCAACACCATCCTGTACGGGGCCACCGCGGGCGAGGTGTTCCTGCGCGGCCGGGTGGGGGAGCGGTTCGCGGTGCGCAACTCCGGCGCGGTCGCCGTCGTCGAGGGCGTCGGTGACCACGGCTGCGAGTACATGACCGGGGGCGCGGTGGTGGTGCTCGGCGCGACCGGCCGCAACTTCGCTGCCGGCATGTCCGGCGGTACGGCGTTCGTGCACCACCTGGACCGCTCCCGCGTCAACGCGGAGCTGGTCGACCTGGCGCCGTTGGGCGAGCAGGAGCAGGCGTCGCTGCACGAGCTGGTCCAGCGGCACGTGGCCGAGACCGGGTCGGCGGTCGCCGAGGAGCTGCTCAAGCGCTGGCCGGAGGCGGTCGGCGAGTTCACTGCCGTGGTGCCCCGCGACTACCGCCGGGTGCTGGAGATCATGAGGGCCGCCGAAGCCGCCGGCCGTGACGTCGACGACGCGGTGATGAGCGCGCTCAGCGCACCCGCCGCACCGGTGCCGCCCGCCCCGCGGGTGGCGGCCCAGGAGGTGGCACGTGCCTGACCCGAACGGTTTCCTGCGCTACGACCGGCAGCTGCCGGCCCGCCGCCCGGTGCCGGTGCGGATCAGCGACTGGCGTGAGGTGTACCCGCCGGCCGGCGAGCAACTCGTCCGCGAGCAGGCCACCCGCTGCATGGACTGCGGCATCCCGTTCTGCCACGACGGTTGCCCGCTGGGCAACCGCATCCCGGATTGGAACGACCTGGTCCGGACCGGCAGCTGGGACGCCGCGGTGGAGTCGCTGCACGCCACCAACAACTTCCCGGAGTTCACCGGCCGGCTCTGCCCGGCGCCCTGCGAGGCGGCCTGTGTGCTGGGCATCGCCGGCGGCCAGCCGGTGACCATCAAGCAGGTCGAGGTGGAGATCGCCGACGCCGCCGCGGCGCGCGGGTTCACCCCGCGCCCGGTGCCGGCCCCGTCCGGCCGGTCGGTGGCCGTCGTCGGTTCCGGGCCCGCCGGCCTCGCCGCCGCCCAGCAGTTGGCCCGCGCCGGTCACGCGGTGACGGTGTACGAGCGCGACGACGCGATCGGCGGCCTGCTCCGGTACGGCATCCCCGACTTCAAGTTGGAGAAGCGGCACATCGACGCCCGGCTGGCCCAGCTCGCCGCCGAGGGGGTGCGCTTCCGCACCGGGGTGAACGTCGGGGTGGACGTCACCGCCGAGCAGTTGCGCGCCGAGCACGACGCGGTGCTGCTGGCCTGCGGCGCGTTGCAGGGCCGGGACACTCCGGAGACCCCGGGGCGGGCGCTTCGGGGCGTACACCAGGCGATGGCGCACCTGGTCGCGGCCAACCGCGCGGTCGCCACGGCGGCCACCGACGAGCCGGGCGTCGCGGTGACCGGCGAGGGCCGGCTCGGGCGGGCGGTGCTGCCGGACGGCACCCCGATCGACGCGGCCGGCAAGCACGTGGTGATCATCGGTGGTGGTGACACCGCGGCCGACTGCCTCGGCGTCGCGCACCGCCAGGGTGCGGCCGGCGTGCACCAGCTCGACCTGTACCCGCAGCCGCCGCGGGAGCGCGACGAGGAACGGGATCCGTGGCCGACGTGGCCGTGGATCCTGCGCAGCTATCCGGCGCACGAGGAGGGCGGCGAGCGGGTCTTCGCCGTGGCGGTGCAGGAGTTCGTGGACGACGGCACCGGGCAGGTGCGGGCCGTGCGGATCGCCGAGGTGACCGTGGAGAAGCGTGACGGCCGGCGGGTCGTCACCGTCGTGCCGGGTTCCGAGCGGGAGCTGCCGGCGGATCTGGTGCTGTTGGCGATCGGGTTCGAGGGCACCGAGCAGCAGCCGCTGCTGGCGCAGTTCGGGGTGACCCGGAATCCTCGGGGCGCGGTCGACGCCCGCGACGACTGGCAGACCGACGCCGACGGGGTGTTCGTCGCCGGTGACATGCACCGGGGTGCCTCGCTGATCGTCTGGGCCATCGCCGAGGGCCGCGCGGCGGCCGCGGCGATCCACAGCCACCTGGGCGGTGCCGGGGCGCTGCCGGCGCCGGTCGGCCCGGCCGCGCAGGCGCTCGCCGTTCGCTGACCCGAGAACGTCCGGCCGGTGCGGCGGTCGCTGCCGCCCGGCCGGACATTCCCGCTGGTGAAGCCGCTCACAAATATGGGCAAACACGTTTGAGCGGGCAAGACTTGTTGGCTGCCGAACCGCGCCGCGATCGGCATGACTGCTCATGCCGCCGATCGCTGGAGGTTCGTCGTGGCCACGGGTGCCACCTTCGCCGCGCTGCGCCACCGCAACTACCGGATCTGGGCGCTCGCCGGGTTCGTCTCCGTCATCGGGACCTGGATGCAGGTCCTCGGGGTCAACTGGTACGTGCTGAAGGAGACCGGGTCGGCGACCTCGATGGGCTTCGCCGTGCTGCTCCAGGCGGCGCCCACGCTGCTGCTCAGCGTCTGGGGCGGCGTGCTGGCCGACCGCCTGCCCGCCCGTCCGCTGCTGATCGCCGCCCAGGTGGCTCACGCGGCGCTCGCCGCGGGGCTGGCGGCGGTCGCCCTGACCGGGGTCGGTGACCTACCGCTGATCTTCGCGATCTCCCTGGCCAGCGGTGCCGTCTCGGCGGTCGAGGGCCCGGTGATGGGCCGCTGGTCCTCGACGCTGGTGGACCGGGAGACGCTGGGCAACGCCCTCGCGCTCGGTTCGCTCACCAACTCCGCCGGACGCATCCTCGGCATGAGCCTCGGCGCCATCGTGGTCGCCGCCGTCGGCCCCGCGCTGCTCTTCGGCATCAACGCGGCGAGTTTCGCGGCCGTGGTGGTGGCGCTGTTCGCCGTACGGCCGGGTGCCCTTCCCGCCCGGGCCGCGCCGGACGGTGGCCGGGTGCACGACGGCGTGCGGGCCGGGTTCGCCTATCTGCACGGGCAGCCGGTGCTGCTCCTCGCGCTCGCCCTGTCGTTCGTGCTCGGCAGCCTCGGCCGCAACTACCAGGTGACGATGGCCGCCATGAGCGACGGACCGCTGAACGCCGGCGCGTCCGGCTACGGACTGCTGTCGACGGTGTTCGCGGTGGGGACGGTGGTGGGTGCGCTCGTCGCGGCCCGCCGCCGCTCGCTGGGCTACGGGACGCTGGTCGGTGCCGGTCTGCTGGCCAGCGGCCTGCAGATCGTCGCGGGTCTCGCACCGGGTGCGTGGAGTTTCGCCGCGGTGATCCTGCCGATCGCCGCCGCCGCGGTCGTCATCGACACCACCGTCGGCACCCGCGCCCAACTCGACACCGACGGCGCGATGCGCGGCCGGGTGCTCGCCGCCCTCGCCGTCACCGGCTCGGTCTCCGCCGCGGTCGGCGCGCCGCTGCTCGGCTGGCTGGCCGAGCACGCCGGGCCGCGGCAGACGCTCGTCCTGGCCGGATCCGTCGCGGCCATCGCCACCACGGCGGCGGCGGTCGCCCTGGACCGGCAGCGCGGCCGGTCGGCCACCCTCACGCTTGTCGTCCCGCAGCCGCGCCATCCGGTACGGCGGGCGGCGTTCCGAGCCGCCCGCATCGTCCGGCCCACCGGGGCGGTGTGTGTCGTCGCGCCGGCCGGCCCTGGTGTGGGCGCGACCCGGCTGGGGGAGTTGGCCACGGCCGGTCCGGCGCCCAGCCGCTGAGACAGCGGTCACCGTCCGCGGGACCGACCGGCACGAAGATCATCGTTACGCTGCGATCATGGACATCGAGGAGCGGCTGCGGCGAACCCGCCGGTGGCTGTGGGTCGTGCTGGTCGGGCTCTTTCTGAGCGGGGTGACCGCGTTCCCGCTGGAGATCGAGGTGCGCTGGCTGCTGCGCGCCCTGGAACCGTTCGCCGACCAGTTGCCGGCGCTGGTCGACTGGATCCAGCGGGTGCACACCGGGCTCGTGACGGCCGGCGAGGACTACCCGTTCCTGCTCTACGGCACCGACTGGCTGGCCTTCGCCCACCTGGTGCTGGCGGTGGCGTTCTGGGGGCCGCTGCGCGACCCGGTACGCAACGTCTGGGTGGTGCAGGTCGGCATGATCGCCTGCGCGGGCATCGTCCCGCTGGCGCTGATCTGCGGCCCGATCCGGGACATCCCGTGGTTCTGGACGCTCATCGACCTGTCCTTCGCGGTCGGGGCGTTCCCGCCGCTCTGGTTCGCCTACCGGCACATCCGCGCCGTCGAGGCGAGCACGACCGCGGCGACAGGTGTCCCAGCGACTCCGTGATCGGGCCCGTCCAGGTTCTCGATCGGGTGAGTGCAACCCCGACGGCGCCTGTAGAGCTGCCCCAGATATGGGGCACCGTCATCGCCCCATATCTGGGGCAGCTCTACAGCCGAGCACTGGAGTGGTCGGTCGTCGATCCGCGTCCCAAGAGAACAGCGGGACGCCGCGGAGACGGGCGCTGGCGACCGGAAGGGCCCGCCGCATCGGCGACGGGCCCTTCCAGTCCACACCGGATCCCTAGTGGGACATCAGCTCGTGCGCCTCGCGGATCCTGGCCCAGGATTTGGGCTCGGCCGGCGGGGCGGCCTTGCGCGCGGCGCTGGCCACGTCCGGCCGGCCCGCGGTGAACAACCAGGTGGTGAACAGGTCGTCCAGGTCCAGTCCGGAGATCCGCTCGGCGAGCGCCTGGAACTGCTCGATGGTGCCGTTGCCGTACCGGTGCTCGGCGGTCCACGCGGGCAGGATCTCGAAGAACGCGTCGTCGCCGACGGCCAGGCGCAACTGGTGCTGGGTCATCGCGCCCCGGTCGTAGACGGCGTCGTCGAAGACCCGACCGGCACCCGGGTCACCGGGCAGCACCTGCCAGAACTCGTCGTCGGCCGGGTAGCTGGCGTAGGTGAAGTCGAAGACCTCCTGGGCGGTGCCCTCGTCCTGCTCCTCCGACCACAGCCACTCGGCGTACGAGGCGAAGCCCTCGTTGAGCCAGATGTTGCGCCAGTCGGCCACCGAGACCGAGTCGCCGAACCACTGGTGGGCGTTCTCGTGCGCCACCACGTACGTGTTGGCGCCGCGCCGCCAGAAGCCCGGGCCGTACACCGGTCGGGTCTGCGTCTCCAGCGCGAAGCCGATGCCGTCCACCGGCCCGGCCACGCCACCCTGTGCCTCGAACGGGTACGGGCCGAAGATCCCGCTCTCCCAGTCGACGATCTCGGCGGTCCGCTCGATGCTGGCCCGCGCGGCCGGGCCGAGCGCGCCCAGCGAGGTGCTGTACGCGTTGACCACCGGCTGGCCGCTCGGCGTGGTGTCGGTGACGATGTCGTACTGGCCGATGGCCATGAAGGCCAGGTAGGTGGCGGTGGGGGAGGTGGTTCGCCAGATCCACCGGGTGCGGTTGCCGGCTTCGGCCAGCGGCGGCCGGGGCTGCACGCCGTTGCTGATCACCTCGACGCCGGTGGGCACCGACACCGAGATGTCGAACGTGGCCTTGTCCAGTGGGTGGTCGTTGCTCGGGAACCACCACCACGCCGACTCGGGCTCGTTGACCGCGAGCGCGCCGTCGTCGGTACGCGTCCAGCCGGTGTACCCGCCGACCAGGGTCTCCGACGGGATGCCGGCGTAGCGCACCACGATGGTGAGCTGCTCACCCCGGGTGATGGTGCGGGCCGGCGTGACCACCAGCTCGTGCACACCCGCGGTGCTGGTGGTCGCCGCCCAGCCGTTGACCCGTACCGATTCGACGTCGAGCAGGAAGTCCAGGTTGAACGCCGAGAGATCCTGCGTGGCGGTGGCGAGGATGGTGGTGGTGCCGGTGAGCCGGTCGGTGGCCGGGTCGTAGCGCAGCCGCACGTCGTAGTGCTCGACGTCGTAGCCGCCGTTGCCGTAGTCGGGGAAGTAGCTGTCGCCCAGGCCGGGCGCGCCGGGTTGCGGCGCCACGGTGACGATGGGTCGGCCCCAGCCTGTCGGGGCGGCCTGGGCGGGGGTGCCGGCGAGCATGGTGCCGGCGGTGGTGAGGGTCAGGGCGGCGGTGGCCGCCGTGAGGACTCGTCGCACGAGGTGGACTCCCTCCATCGGGTGTACGCCTCGCCAACCTAATCGACAACGGTGAAACGCGCCGCCCGCCGCCGACGGTGCACCGCGGGCCGTCGGCCGCCGCACCCCGAACGCGCGGGTCGGTACTGTCCCGGTGTCACCGGTGTCCGTTAGGGTTTCCGCGAACCGGACAGCCGTGGGAGGCACAGCGTGGGCAGGCTCGCGTCGGCGTACGGGCAGGCGGTCACCGCCCACCGGGCGGCTCGCGCGCACCTGGACAGCGCACGGGGAGCGCTCGGCGCCGCCCGGGCACCCGCCGCGCCGGTCGGCGCCGGTGACCTGGTCGATCGGCTGGCCCGCCTCGGTGCCGCGCTGGCCACCCCCACCCCGGGCGCCACCGCGCTCACCGACGCGCCGACGGCGGTGCGGATCGGCGAGGCGTCCACAGCCGACGGTGGTTTCCCCGTCCTGGTGCCGCTCGGCGGCGGCCACCACCTCGCCCTGGACACCGACGCCCGGGACTCCCGGGTCGCCGCGCTGCTGCGGGCGCTGGTGCTGCGACTGGTCGCCACCGCGCCGGCCGGGCAGGTCCGCGTCGCCGGCATCGACACCGCCGCACTGGGTGCCACCTTCGGTCCGCTGCGTCCGCTGCTCGACGCCGGGGTGCTCGACCCGCCGGCCACCGGCGAGGCCGAGGTGACCGCACTGCTGGACGCCGCCGAGCGGCACGCCCGCGCGGCGCAGCACGCCGAGCCCGCCGCCCGGCACCTGCTGGTGGTCGTCGCCACCGCCGCACCGGCGCCGCGCGAGCTGGCCCGGCTCGCCGCGCTCACCCACGCCGGCCCGGCCGCCGCCGTCTGCGTGCTGCTCGCCGGCCACCCGTCCCGGCTGCCCGGCGAGACCGCGCCACCGCTGGGCGGCACCACCGCGATCCGGCTCAACCAGGGGTACGCGTCCGTCGGCGACCCGCCCGGCACCCCGTTCAGCGCCGACGGCAGCGGCCTCGCCGCACCCGTGCTGCTCGACGGCGACCCGCCGCCGGCGTCCGTGCGCGCCCTCGCCGAGCACCTGGGCGCCGCCGCCCGCCGCACCGACGCGCTGCCCTTCACCGAGCTGCTGCCCGAGCGGCGCTGGGCCGAGTCGGCCGGCAACGGCCTGCGGACGGTCATCGGCCGGGCCGGCCGCGCCCCGCTGACCGTGGCCTTCGACGACGCCACGCCGCACTGGCTGGTCGGCGGTCGCACCGGCGCCGGCAAGACCGTCTTCCTCCTCGACGTGCTCTACGGGCTGGCCGCCCGCTACTCCCCGGCCGAGCTTCAGCTCTACCTGCTCGACTTCAAGGAGGGCGTCAGCTTCACCGAGTTCGTGCCCACCACACGGGACCCGTCCTGGCTGCCGCACGCCCGCGCCGTCGGCATCGAGTCCGACCGCGAGTACGGCCTCGCCGTGCTGCGCGAGCTCCGCCGGGAGGCGCAGCGCCGCGCCACCGCCCTCAAGCGACACGGCGTCACCAAACTCGCCGACCTATCGCGGGACAATCCGCTGCCGCGCATCGTGGCGGTCATCGACGAGTTCCACGTGCTGCTCGCCGGCAACGACGCGCCGGCCCGCGAGTCGGTCGACCTGCTGGAGGAGCTGGCGCGCAAGGGCCGCTCCTACGGCGTGCACCTGGTGCTGGCCAGCCAGAGCATGACCGGCATCGAGGCGCTCTACGGCCGCGCCGAGGCGATCTTCGGGCAGTTCGCGCTGCGGGTGGCGCTGCCCGGCGGCGGCGGGGTGCTCGACCAGCTCAACGACGCCGCCGCGGCCCTGCCGATCGGCTCCGCCGTGGTCAACACCGCCGCCGGCGCGGTCGGCGCCGACACCGTGCTGCGCTTCCCCGACGCGCACGCCGCCGCGGCGGACCTCGCCGCTCTGCGCCACGAGCTGTGGCAGGCCCGCCCGCCGGGCTCGCGAGCGCCGGCGGTCTTCAAGGGGTACGAGGCGGCGCGTGTCGAGGACGACCCCACCTTCGCCGGGCTGCGCCCCGGTGGCCGACGGCCGATGGCTCTGGTCGGCCGGACCGTCGACGTGCACGGCACCACCGCGCTGTTCCTGATGGACACCACCCCGGGTCGGCACCTCGCCGTCGTCGGCACCGCACCGACCGGAGCGGACGTGCTGCGCGCCGCGACGGTGAGCCTGGCCCGTCAGCACACCCCCGGCGACGCCCGCTTCCTGCTGGCCTCACTGGTCACCGCCGCCGACCCGGTCGCCGACGAGACCGACGCTCGGCTGCGGTCCGCCGGCCACCCGGTGCGCCGCGTCGACGCGGCCGGGCTGCGCGAGCGGATCGCCGAACTGGCCGGCGAGGCCGCCGGCCGCGAATACCTGGTGGTGTTCGGCATGGACGCCGCCGCGCCGGTGCTCGGCGCGGCCGACCCGGTCACGTTCCGCTCCGGCCTCGACGACCTGCGCACCCTGCTGCGCCAGGGCCCCGCTCAGGGGGCGCACCTGCTCGGGTGGTGGCGTGGCCTGCGCCGGCTCGCCGACGACCTCGGCGGCACCCAGAACCGCGACGACATCGCCTGCCTGGTCGCCCTCAACGTGCCCGGCACCGAGCTGGCGCTGCACCTCGGGGTCCACGACCTCGCCTACACGCCGCGCGCCGACCGGGCGCTGCTGGTCGACCGGCACGACCAGCGCACCAGGCTGATCGTGCCGTTCGCCGGCGACGGGCACGAACCGGACGGGGAGCGCTGACGGTGTCCTTCGAGGAGTACGCGGCGCTGGCCCGACAGCTCGCCGAGCAGCACCGGGCCGGCGAGCAACACGTCGCCGCCGAGTCCGAACGCCGCCGCGACCTGCACGCCGCCACCGACTCGCTGCACCAGCGGCTGACCGCCCAGGGGCACCGCCTCGACCAGCTCGGCCGCGCGATCGGCATCGACCAGCCACCGCCCGGCCCGCCCTATGCGCCACCGGGCGCCGCTGTCAGCGGGCCGCCCGCCACCGCGCACGGACCGGGGGACGGCGGACCCGCCGGCGCAGCCGGCGCGCCGGGGCGGGCGGGTGTCGAGGCGTACCCCCAGGTGGCGGCGGGGGAGACGCGGCTGGCGCTGCCGACGGCGGTGAGCCCGGCGGGCGCCGGGGTGCCGGCGCAGCGCGCGGTGGCGGTCGACCCGGCGGTGGAGCTGGAGCTGGCCCGGCGGATGGCCGACGAGGCCGACCGGCACGGGCACCAGGCGGAGCTGCTGGCCCAGCGGCCCGCGCTGCTGCCGACGTGGTCGCCGCTGGCCCGTGCGGTCGCCGTGTACGCCGGGTGCGGGGCCGCCGGCGGGGTGCTCGTGCTGACCTTGGTGCTCGCGTCCGGGGTGGGGCTGGTCGACGGCTTCACGCTCGGCGCGTGGATCTGCGCGGGGTTGCCGGCGGTGGCGTTCTTCGGTGGGTACCTGGTGTTGGGCCGTTGGGGTCGACCCGCCATCGTCGCCGGCACCCCGCCGCGCTACCTGCCGCTCGGGTTCCTGATCTGTTTCCTGCTGGTTCCGATGGCGTACTGCGCCTATCTGCTACTGGTCCGCGGCCTGCGCTGACCGGGGAATCCTGCTGAGGAGAGCGACATGACCACCAGCCACACCACGACCCCTGCCCCTCCGGTCGTCGATCGCGAAACTTGGCTGCGCGAGCGCGAGGCGCTGCTGGGCCGCGAGAAGGCGCACACCCGCGAGGGCGATGCGATAGCCGCCGCCCGGCGGCGCCTGCCGATGACCGAGGCGACACCGATCTCGCTCGTCGGAGCGCACGGCCCGACACCGCTGCAGGACATCTTCGCCGGCCGGGACCAACTCGTCGTCTACCGGCACATGTGGCACCTCGGAAAGCCGTTCGAGGACCAGTGCGAAGGCTGCACCGCCACCATCTGGGACTTCCAGAACGCGGCCTACCTCGAGGAGCGCGGCATCTCCTTCGCGGTCTTCTGCGAGGGGCCGTACGAGGAGGTGGCGCCCTTCCGGGACTTCATGGGCTACACGCACCCGTGGTATTCCACGCACGGCATCGAGGATCCCGCCTACGCCGGCGGCGGCCAGATCGCGTGCTTCCTGCGCCGCGACGACCGGTACTTCCTGACGTACGAGACGACCGGCCGGGGCGTCGAAGCGATCATGTCGTCGCACAAGCTGCTCGACATGACCGCCTACGGGCGGCAGGAGGTGTGGGAGGACTCCCCGGAAGGTTGGCCGCAGGAGCCGACCTACACGAGGTGGCGCAGGGACGGCCGGCCGGTGCCGCAGTGGACCAGGCCCGGAGCCGGGCCGGTCGGCGAGCAGCAGCAGCACTGCCACTGACCGGCGGCACGCCCGGCACCGGACTCGCTCCACTGTGCTCACTCGCGTGCCGTAGTCTCGCGTCCCGAGCGGTACCGATTCGCACTCCGTCCTCGGGTGGCCGATGCTCGGGAACCTCGGATCTCGATGTCTCGCGAGCGGCAGGTCGAAAGGTTGGTCAGAGAATTGCAGGGACAGACGACTACCACCGTTGAGCCGCCGTCGGCGTGGGACCGGGCGGCCGGCTCGCCGGCACGCGCCGACGCTGCCGCGGGGGCGGCTACATCCCGCTCCGATCAGGAGTCGGGGCTGTCGGTCGTCGCGGCGTCGCGGCAGGCCGGCCCCGGCGCGGTGGCCGCGGGGTTCGGGCTGATCGCCGCCGGCGCCGTCGCCGGCTGGATGATCTGGCGGAGCGGCGCCGCCGCCGCCAAGATCCAACCCAAGGACACCACGGCCGTCTTCCTCACCCTGCTGGTGTTCGCCGCGGCGGTCGAGCGGATCCTGGAACCGTTCTCGCGGTGGCTGCCGGGACGCGCCGCCGAAGCCGCGTTGGCGCAGACGGTGACCGACGTGAACGGCCGCGTCGACGGCCCGACGGAGGCCGACCGTGCGGCGGTCACCACGGCCACGGCGGCGGTGGCGCAGGCGAAGGCCAACCGCACGATCGTCGCGTGGGGGCTCGCGAGTGGACTGGCAACCGTGGCGTCCAGCGCCGGCGGATTCTACGTGCTTCACGCGGTCGCGGGTTCCAACTGGAACGGGGTGGCGGTCTGGGTCGACGCCATTGTGACCGGTGTGATGGTCGGCAGCGGCACCAAACCGGTGCACGACCTGATCAACCGGGCGCAGAACGGGCCGCCGTCGGCCTAGAGCGCAGTCCGGGCACTCCCCGGGGCCGGCGCGCCTGCCCGCTGCCGATCCGCGTCCTGCGTCGAGGTGTTGGCGGCGTGCGCGGCGGCAGTGAGGATCTCGTCGCGTTCGCTGTCGGTGAGACCTTCGTCCTCCAGCAGGCCCAGCAGCAACACCGTCCGCGCGACGATCACCGCCGCACTGTCGGGCACCGGTGGGCGCTCCCCGAGTGCCGCCCAGACCAGCGCCTCGGCCAGCACCGGGTCGACGTCGCGCCCGGTCGCGTCGAAGCGCTCGCGGACGGACGCCACGAATCGGATCACCGGCGCCCGATCCTGTCCGGCGACGAACCGCCGCCGGACCGCCACCAGCAACGCCCCGGCGAGCAGGTCGGCGTACCGCCGCCAGTCCGCCTCGGCGAACCGGTGCAGTCGCCGTTCGTGACCGCGCAGCCGCCCGGTCAGGAGGCCGCGCAGGGCTGCGTGCGGGTCGGTCACCATCGTGTCTCCCTGATGCGCTGTCGTCGGCTCATCTTTCGGTGGCGTCGGCGGGCCACCAGGGCGCTCGCCAGGTGGCTACCTCGGGCGATGTCGTCGGTGCTGGTGCTGGTGCTGGCGGCCCGGCGGGGTGCGGGCGCTGCCGCCGGCTCGCCGACCAACGCCGCCACCGAACGGTCGATGCGGCAGCCACCGACCGCGAGTCGGGCGACGACCAGGTTCAACCGGGTGATCGCCGCCGCGAAGTGTCGGGCCGCGACCGCGTCCGCCACGATTCGGGTACGTCGCAGCCGGTCCTCGGCCGCCCCCAACCGCCAGCGGACACGGGCGGCCAGTGCGGCGGCCCGATCCGCGTCAACGCGTGCGGCCCGCAGGCCGGCGAGCAGTTCCCCGGCCGAGCTTTGCGGCGTGCCGTTGGCGGGCCGACCTGCCTCCCGATCCGTGGCCAGTCCGGCATAGACCAGGCTCAACGCCCGCCAGCACTCGGTGACCGCGTCCTGCCAGGGCAGCCGTCGCCCGGGCGACCCCGCCCCATGCAACTGCGCGCCGGCCCGGTCGGCTGCGGCGATCGTGGCCAGCCACGCGTCGCGCAGGTCGTCCACTGTGTCGGCGGTCATTCGCCAGCCTCCGCCGTGGACTTGACCAGGAGGGCGAAGCGCACATCGGTGCAGGGGTAGTCCGCGCCGCACCCGCAGACCCACCGGCGCACCACGCGGGGTGGATGGGCGAACAGGGTGTCGTCGGCATCCTCGACGTCCTGATCGGACACGAGGCGGTGGTGTTGTTCGGGTTGGGCTGGGGGTTCGCTCGGGCGTTCGTCGGGTCGATCGGGCATCGAGGGCTCCCGTCGGGTCGGTCTCCTTGCTGAGGTTCGTGGGTCGGGGCGGCGTGCGGGCACGCCCCGGCACGCCCGGCCGGACGGGGGGACCGACCAGCCGGGCGCTCTCTGCGCGGTGGGGAAGAACCAACTCCGGGTTTGCAGACCTGGGAGCCGGCTGAAGAGAGCTTATATAACAGGTCATGTACACGCAAGCACTCTCCGCACATTGCTTGCTATACAAAGTTGCTCGTGATCGAATGGCGGGGCAGACCTGGGAGACACCAATGCCCGCCAAGGCCAAGTGGGCGCTGATCGCCGACGGCATCCGCGCTCAGATCAAGTCCGGCGAACTCGCGCCCGGCGACAAGCTGCCCTCGACCTCCGAGTTGTGCCGTCGGCACGACGTCTCGGCGATTGTCGTTCGTCAGGCCATCAACGCGCTCAAGATCGAGGGCTTGGTGGAGGGTGT
The DNA here is from genome assembly GCF_040654415.1 of Micromonospora sp. NPDC050695. Taxonomy (NCBI): domain Bacteria; kingdom Bacillati; phylum Actinomycetota; class Actinomycetes; order Micromonosporales; family Micromonosporaceae; genus Micromonospora; species Micromonospora sp. NPDC050695. Next base: position 584 of record NZ_JBFAHZ010000004.1, on the reverse strand, counting down.
CGGTGGCGTCGGAGTGTTCGTCGCCGAGCGCTGAGCCTCGCGAGTTGCCGTCGACTACATGAGATTTTGGACCCGTTTCCGTTCGACGTGAACGGACAGTGTCCAAGATCAGCGGAATTCGAGGTCACGGCTGGGCAATCACCCGGTCGCGCTGGGTGCGCGGATCTCGTACGCTCCCATGTGGTCTCCGCCGGTGCGGTGGTGGAGGCGATGGTCGACCACGGGGAGGGTGCGCGTGAGCGCAGCACAGATCATCGCGAGGTTGGCGGCGGCGTCGCAGAAGCTCGACGAGGCGAAGGCCAAGATCGCAGCGGCAGCGCAGGACGCGGCCGAAGCTCGGGCACTCGTCGCGGGCGCGTTGGAGGGTGTGGCCGCCGGCCCTCTCATCGGCATGATCGACGCGTACCGGCAGGCTCTCGCGCAGGCATCCCAGGGCGGCGAGCCGGCCAAGCAGCACGTCCAGGAGACGATCGCCAAGGTCCGAGCGCTGGTCGGGTAGCCCCGGCGCATTGCTGCGCCGGGGCCCCCTCAGAACCGTGCGTGCGACTTTCACCGCACACGGCTCAAGCAAGCCCCGAGGGCGT
>NZ_JBFAHZ010000003.1:246833-247429 GCF_040654415.1 Micromonospora sp. NPDC050695 | reverse complement strand
CCCGCCGCACCATCCGGGTCCTACCCGCCCCGCCCGACCTGCCGTTCCCGCACGTCAACCAGGTCTGGCTGATCGAACGCTACGTCACCGACAACTCCAGCGGAAAGCAGTCCGCAGCCGCGCAACTCGGCATCGCCAGCCATACCCCCGACCGCGCCGGCCCAGCAGAGCTGGCCGCCTACAACCGCGGCCACTGGGCCATCGAGTCACTGCACTTCATCCGCGACACCTGCTACCACGAAGACCAGTCAACAGTGCGTACCCGATCCGGGCCCCGTGTCCTGGCCTCGCTACGCAACCTCGCCATCAATGCCCTACGCCTGGCCGGCCGACCCGACATCACCGAAGCCACCCGCTGGGCAGCCCGCAACATGACCAGGCCATTCACCATCCTCGGCCTCACATCGTGATCATGAAACGGCCGTGCCCCCCCGTAACCCGCCGACATCGACGCAGCAGGCGGCACCGCAGAAGAAGACGGAGCGTAAGCCGAATACCCCGCCCCCCCGTAACCCGCCGACATCGACGCAGCAGACGGCACCACAGAAGAAGACGGCACCACAGAAGAAGACGGCACCACAGAAGAAGACGGCACC
>NZ_JBFAHZ010000003.1:40069-246738 GCF_040654415.1 Micromonospora sp. NPDC050695 | reverse complement strand
GCACCACAGAAGAAGACGGCACCACAGAAGAAGACGGAGCGTAAGCCGAATACCCCGCCCCCCCGTAACCCGCCGACATCGACGCAGCAGACGGCACCGCAGAAGAAGACGGCACCACAGAAGAAGACGGCACCACAGAAGAAGACGGCACCACAGAAGAAGACGGAGCGTAAGCCGAATACCCCGCCCCCCCGTAACCCGCCGACATCGACGCAGCAGACGGCACCACAGAAAAAGACGGCGCACTTCGAGGGGCCGGCCGTAGATGGGCGGGCACCGGCAATTGCAGCGTCTCTACAATATATTGCTTAGTTTCATCTGGCAGACCGGAAAAGATCTCTTGATTCTCAAGCCCAGCCATCGTATCGCGAAATACCCCAAATTCGATTCCGGGTTCTTTTCTGAATATCCAAACCGACATCTGGTCGGGCCTGGGGGTATTCTTATGATAGTTGACATATCTGTGGATGAGCCCGGGGAGCCGGGATCTCTCCATTTCCGATGCGGGCATACTTTTCTCCTCCTAGTGCGGTTGAGGCCCGTCCCTGGTGTTCAATCTCGTAGCGCCCGCGAGGGAATCCTTCTCGAACCGGCCACTTGGGGGTACTCCGACGACTGCCAGGGGGAACGGGGTTCATTGATACAACGTGGATTTACCCCGCGAAGGTTCACCGCCAGGGAAGGTCACAGAAGAGCCTGCTCGCGAGCACCCCTGCCCATCCCCGCGAGCAGGGCATGAAGGACTCGGCCCATGAGGTCGTCCCGGACGCGTTGCACTGCCAGCGCGAGCACGTCGCCTACCTCGCGCAACTCGGCGCGTACTGGATCCTCACCGTCAAGCGCAACCAGCCACACCTGCACGCCCAACTCGCCGCCCCGCCCTGACGAGCCGTCCCGGACGTCGACCGCGGCAGCGACCAGGGCCACGGCCGTCGGGAAATCCGCAGCCCTGAAGATCCTGTCAATCTCCACCGGCATCGACTGCCCCCACACCGCGCAAGCCATCTAGTACCAACGCCGTTCAGTGAGCCATTTTCATCGTGAGGGTGCAGGTCACGGGCGGTACGGGAGGCCGGTGTCCATGTAGGACGAGGCTCCCGGTAAGACAGCAGTCGACCAAGATCAGATGCCCCAACCGGGAGCCTCGCTGTGCTGTCTTACCCTGCCGCGATTCCGTTGTCCACCCGCAGCCTGAACCACCTCGCCGCCCTCATCCGAACCCGCCGCCAGCAGCGACGGTCCCGGTGGCGACGCCTCGACCCCGGTCGGCAAGCCCTGCTCGCTTTGGCCCACCTGCGCAACGGCGACACCCTGACCCGCCTGGCCGCCGGATTCGAGATCGGCGTCACGACGGCCTGGGTTATGTCCGCGAGGCCATCGACCTGCTCGCCGCGACCGCCGACAACCTGGCCACGGCCATGACCAGGATCCGGCTGCTCGCCTACGCAATCCTCGACGGCACCCTGATCCCGATCGACCGGGTCGCCGACCAGAAGCCGTACTACTCCGGGAAGCACAAGCGCCACGGCGTGAACGTGCAGGTCATCGCCGACGCGGCCGGGCGTCTCGTCTGGGCATCGGCCGCGCTGCCCGGCTCGACGCACGACCTGACCGCCGCCCGCACCCACGGGATCATCGACGCCCTGACCAGCGCCCACGTGATGACCTTCGCGGACAAGGGCTATCAAGGCGCCCACGGCAGCGTGCGCACCCCGTTCAAGCGGCGCCGCTTCCGACCGAAGCTGTCACGCCGGCAGAAGACGGTCAACCGGGCCCACGCGAAGATCCGCGCCCGAGGCGAACGCGCGATCGCCGCACTCAAGACCTGGAGAATCCTGGTCAAGCTGCGCTGCTGCCCACGCCGAGCAACCGCGATCGTGCAGGCCATCCTCGTCCTGCACCACGTCGAAGCCGACCGCTACGCAGGATGAAAATGGCTCACTGTCGTCACGCCGGCGGGCCGCGCCTCGCACCGCGTCGATGGGTGACCCTCTCTCCACCGCTACGACGAGGCGGTGCTCAAGCCACGGCTCCCGCCGGAGCCCTTCGAGGTAGACCCGTTCAGTCGCTGCACCGTTGGTGACTGCGAGGATGGTCTGCCGCTGCTCCCTGGTGGAGTCTCTGCGACGAAGGTCGGTCACGCGGCTTGTGTCGCCCCTCGCTCGGCCCTTGCGCTGCTGCTGGTCAGTCTGTCGCTTCGCCATCCACCGGTCCTCGTGCCGCGAGTGCCTGCTCGAACAGATACGTCGAGAGGTCCGGAATCGCGCCGTAGTTGCCGTTGAGGTATCGCCGTTGGCGGTTCTCGCCCTCCTTACGCGGTTTGAAGTCTGTCAACGGGTACAGGGTGGATGCTCCGTCGGCGGCCTTCTCCGTGAACCAGATTTCGTCACGGTGCAGGATCTCCTCGGTGTCGATGGTGCCAAGCAGAGCCGCGTCGTGGCTGGTGAAGATGAGCTGACTGTGCCGGGGGTTCGACGCGGTGGACTGAAACAGGCCGATGAGCTTCGCGGTGAGCAGTGGATGCAGGCTGGCATCTATCTCGTCCACACACATGGTGCCGCCTTGGCTGAGGACATCGGCGGCTTCGATGGCGAGCCCGAGTAGGTGTTGGGTCCCTGTCGACTCTTCGTCCAACTCGAATTGGACCTCGCCCGCCGGCCCCTGGTGGGCGAACTTCAACCGCTTCCGTTCCCGGCTCGCCCTGCCGTGTGCGCGCTCGTTTCGCAGCATCCTTCGCTCGTTGCCAGGTTCTGGTCCCAAGTCCGAAGGCCGGAAGAGCGTGGGTTGCTCCTCGGTCACCGTGCTGGTCACCTCGACGACGTCGACGATCCCTACGTCGGCCGCCCGCAACAACTCGACCAAGGTACGCCGGCTGGCGTCGCTCTGCGGCCAGCCGGATCGATAGCTGCCGCCCACCTGGGGTTGGCTCCGCGTGGACATGCGTTGGAACCACCGGTAGACAGCGCGCAGTGGCTCGCTCCCCGGCTCGTCCGGTGCCGCTTGTCGGTGATCGAAGCGGGCGATGGTGCTGACGAAGAGTGCGGTGGAAGCGGTGACCTCAGCGATCCGCTCCAGCAGTACGCGTTGGTTCGAGTCTTCGCCCCAGGCGAAAGTGTCGCCGTTGCGCTCGAAGACCCGCCGCCTTCTCTTCAGCGGATAGTGGTAGAGCCACTCGTTGACGACGCCGTCGTTGTCGAGGGCGAAGCCGTACGTGTGCCGCACCCCGTTCAGGCTGAGGTCGACGACGTAGTGGGACGGGGCGTCGAGCGATTCAGCCGTCATCCGGTACGGCTCGCGAGCCACGCCAAGCCCTGGCTCGACCTCCCGATCAGAAAAGATCACGAAGCGGCGCATGAACGCCAGAGCGTCCAGGCAGTTGGACTTACCAGAGGCGTTGGCACCGAAGATGCCGGCCACTCGGACCGCCGGCCCTGGGTCACCATCGCGGTAGGCCGGCGTGAGGTTGAGTTGTTGCTCGTCCCGGAAGGACCGGTGGTTGGCAAAGCGGAAACTCAACAACATGGCTGTGCCCTCTGATTTCCTGGCCTTGCGGCCGTTCCCCGCGAGTAAACCACGCGGAACGGCCTGAGAGGCAGGCGCCGTGCGGGATTGCGCCCTGGTATCAGGTTGAAGATTTCTTCAAGTGATCGCTGGCGTCACCACCCCCATCGCTGACTACCGCGGTGGCGCTCCGGCGGGCGCCGGCACCGGCTGATGTGGCGGCTGGTCGGGGGTCTGGCGGCATCGATCCCGATCGGCGTGGCCATCAACCTCGTCACCGGCTAGGCGGGCACCGGGGCGAAGACCGCAGTGAGCGTGATACCTCACAGTCATCTTGATGGCTCTGAGGTATCACGCGCAGCGCTCATCGGGGTTTCGGATCACTCCTCCAACTGGCCGCCAACTGCGGAGCTGCTGTCCCTCGCCGTCGGCGTATCGAACTCCGGGCTGTCCTGGGACGAGATGGCGGTGGAGACGAGGCTGGCCGCGACCGGCTGCACGGGCGCGACGTCTTCGGGCGTACGCAGGCGCGGCGGCGCCGGCATCCACGGCTTCAGGTTCTGGATTATCTTCTCGTAGAAGTCGTCGATCGCCTGTAATACCGAATCGATGAAGGCCCCCCGTCCGCTGCCACGCTTCGTTCCCGCCGCCGTGCTCTGGGCGACCCGGAACGCCCGCAGCTCGCGGGCAGGGTCGATGATCAGCGTCGTAGGCTCGGTGCGGACCTGGCGCAGGAGGTCGGTCGCGCCACCACCTCGGGCATGCATGACGAACGCCTCGATACGAATCGTCTCCGGCGCGTCCTTCAGTTGGCGAATCAACCAGTTCACCCTCGTGGTCGGTCTGCCGGTGCGTGGGGCGTCCACATCGACATGGCAGACGATCTGCCCGGCCCGCAGATCGGCCGTGACGTGGAGAGGGCCGACCGCGCCTGGAATCCTGATGCTGCCGGTCAGCGTGCCGGTAGTGGAGAGCTGGTTGACCAGCGCCTGGCTACGTGCGGCCGGATCGCTCAGATCGCGGCGGCTCAGCGCAGGGGTGACATCAGTGCCCAACTGTCTGCCGAGACGCAGGCAGGCGTACCGGATCAGGGCGTCGAAGCGCCCGACCGCGTCCGCCGCTCCGCTGTCGCTCGCCCGCAGTGTTCCGGCTGACACTCCGTCGCGCACCTGCACCCAGGCCGGCCCCATGTCGCTGAACTCCAACGCGCCTGAGCGGGGATGCTCGAGATACCTGATCAGCTCGCCCAGGATCCACGCCTGGTCCGGATCAGCGACGCCGCGGTATTCCTTCTGGATCACCGCCTGGGTCAGGATCTCCGTCCAGGGCAGGTGGTACAGGGCGACCTTGCGCAATTTCCGGCGATCGATCGCGGTCGGATGTTGACCCGGGACGGGGGCGATCTCATTGGAGATCGTGATAAGGGCATCGAAGCCCTGCTCCCGGGCAATGTCCAGGTATGCCTCCAACTGCTCGGTCTTCAGCGCGTTGCTGCCGGTCTTTACCTCCACCAGCGCGGTCCACTGCCGCTGTCCTCGTGTGACACGGATGAGACCGTCGGGAAAGAGCTGCTGGTTTCCGAGCTTGAACGGGACTTCGATGAAGGTCTGCACCGATCCGGCCGGTGCGCCGAGGGACTGGGTCAGGACACGCCCGAACTCTCGGACCGCGCTCATGACTGCCAGCAGGGCGGAGGTCGCTCGACGCTCTTGTTCCTCCGCTCCGTTGATACCCGACGTAGGGATCAAGCGGGCAGCGAGCCAGGTCTCCTCAGACATGCAAGTAACTCCTCGTGAAGGCGGTGGTACGAGAAGTTACTCGCGAGCCGGGTCTGAAAGCGGCGCAACTGTTGGGGCGTACGAACGGAAAGAGTTGCCCGGTTGGATGTCAGGTGATCCGCCCGGCCTATTCCGCTTGCCGCTCGGAGGCGTTGGCGTCAGCGGTTTGGTCCCTGTCAGCGACTGTGTCCGGTAGCTGACTGCGATGCATCCCCGAGTGCTACCGACGGCTCTCAGTCGAGTCGCGCACTTCATTTGGACTGATGCGCCTCAGCCGAGGACGCTGATGTAGCGGCGTGCGGCCTCCGAGCTGCCCTGCACGAGTGCCATGGCTTCGGCGAGGCGCTGCTTGCTCTGTTCGCCGCGTGCGATGGCTTCGGCGATCGCCGGGTGGCCGGTGCCAGCGGAGATGGCGCGTAGCCGGGCCAGCATCTGTTCGGTGTTGTCGGCGGCGGCCCGGATCTGGTTAATCGTGGAGTTGCCCTGCTCCGCGGCCTGCATCAACGCCGCCTTGACTTCCTCGATGCTGGCCATGCCGCCCTCCGTCTGATGATCGCGCTAACGATTTCACGTTTGCGTGGTCGGACGGACACTATCGGAGATGAAGGTGGCACGCAGCCCTCGCTGGTTACATGTACTCGGCGGCCGTGCGCTCCACGTCGGCGATGAACTCTTCAAGCTGCGTCTCGGTGGGATCGCGGTCCTGAAGCAGCTTGCCGAGGAACACGATCTGCATCTGAAGGGCGGTCTCGGGGCTGAGATTGTCGATTAGCCCGACCTCGCCGAGGGCTGCGCGGACGAGGCCTTCCATCTCCAGGGTGGGCAGCGACTCCGCGCCCGGAAACTGCGTGCGCGTCTCGGCCACGAAGCGAGCGACGTCGGTGGGGGAGCGGGCAGCGCCGAAGCGGTCGTTGACCGCGATGGCGAACGCTGCGCCGATCATCTGGTTCCCGCCGCGCCATCCGGAGGCCTCCAGCCCGTCCAAGAGTTGGTCCACAGTGCCCCAGTCACGCCGTGCCATCGCGCGAATCAGGTCGCTGAACTCGGTCCGTACGCTCACGATCTCGTAACCTCGCTATTCCCTTGCGGATTGATTGAACGGAGCGGTGGACGGCGATGCTCGCCACCAACCCCACCACGACGAGGTGTCCCGCCGCATCCGGTGCTTCGTTGAGGAGACGCTGCCCTACCGTAGGGCCGACCGTCGGGGTTGTGGTCCCGGCTTGCTGCGCCCCTGATGGACCCTGCGGGCCCCGAATGATCGTGAACGCTTCCCTGGCCGCCGCCACCGACTTCTGGGTGTTCTCCTGGACGTCCTCAACCTTCCTGGTCATCGTACTCAGGAAGGAAGCGGCGTTCCTCCGCGCGGAATCGCGCTCGACGGCCTCGGTGAGTAGATCCTCACCGGACGGCGTGGCCGAGTCGGATGGTTGCGCGGTTGGGGCAGAGCCGGGAGCGACCGCATTGGAATAGGCACCGACGCGATCGGCCGCCTCGCTGATCAGGCGGGCGAGTTCGCCGGCGTTCTCGCCAGCGGTCTTGCTTTCGGTCACAGCGCCGGTGAGTTCGGGATGCCTGCTGCCCTGCGCTGCCTGGGTGTAGTGCCCGTTGGCCTGTTCCGCGTCGGCCTGAGCGCGTCGCGCGACAACGGCGGCGCCGTGCAGGGTGTCGATGGCGCTTCTCATTGGGCGACAACTTCGCCGAGGCTTCCGCTCATCGGATGATCGCGAGGTAGGCGGCAGCATGGTCCTTGGCAACCTTGATTCGGCGAAGCACCAACTCGACCTCGTCGGCAGCCTCACGGAGGGCCTTCGGGGACTGCTTGGCCTCGCCGCGTTCGCTGTCGTGTAGGGCTGCGATTGCCAGCGCGGTCGCGTCGACGAGCTTGGCGTTGGCCTTCTCGATGCTCATCCGAGCGTTGTCGAGCGCTTGATCGCCCTTCCGGATCGTCACCTTAACATCGCCGATGGTCACCGCCGCACGTTAGCCGAACTCGGTCGTCGAGCGCAGCCCTCGCAGCGGGTGGGTGTCCCGGGAGACCCCGAGACACCCACCGAAGTCTCAGCGGGAAATGCGGGTCGAGCGCACGAAGCTTGCCCAGGCGGTGGGGGAGAAGGTGAGAGCCGGGCCGTGCGGGTCCTTGCTGTCGCGGACAGCGACGACGCCGGGCAGGTTGTCGGCGACCTCGACGCACTCACCTCCGTTGCTGCCACTGCGGGTGCTCTTGCGCCAGCGGGCGCCGGTCAGATCAGCCATGGTGGACCTCCCCGATGATCTTGTTGATTAGGTGCCTTGATTGTCCTTCATCAAGGGCGAGCTGATCCAGGCTTGACCAGACCTGCTCGTAGGCTGCGAACTCGTCCGGGCGATCAAGGTAGAGGGCGCCCGTCCAGGACTCGCAGTAGACCACCGAAGGCTCCGGAAGGGCCCGGTTGCCCAACGGGAAGTCGAGCATCACGAAGGATCCCGCCTCGACGCCACGGTGCAGGCCGGCAGTGAGCGGCAGGATTCGGATCGAGTTGGTCGCTGTGTCCCCCAACATCAGCAGGTGATTGAGCTGATCCGTCATTGTCTCGGGGCTGCCGACTGTCCGCAGGAGGGCAGCCTCGGAGAGGATCACGTCCAGCTTCGGAGGTGGAGGCAGGCGGCGTCTCAGCAGAGCTTGGCGTTGCAGGCGGACCTGTACCAGGCACTCGCGCTCTTCATCGCTCACCTCCGCTCGGTGTTGGTAGACGCCCAGTGCGTAACCCCGATGTTGTAGGAGACCCGGAACCATTGCTTCGTTGTAGAAGCGCAGATGGGAGGCGGCGGATTCGAGGCCGACGTACAGCTCGAACCATTCCGGGACGGCATCGCCGTACGCGTGCCACCAGCCCTTCGCTTTCGTCTCGCCGGCCAGGGAGATGAGCGCCCGGGTCAGCTCGCCCGTCGCCCCGTACAACTCGCACATGGCGCGGACGTCGACGCCGCGCACCGAGCCGAGCCCGCTCTCGATCCGCCACACCTTCTGGCGGCTGCACTCCAGCGCTTCGGCGACCGCGTCCAGGGTCGCTCCCGCCTCGGTGCGCAGGTCACGCAGCGCCCTGCCGAGCTGGCGTCGGGGCACCGTCGAGCCCATGTCGTCGGCCACCCGGCCCTCCTTCCTGTTGAGTTTTGCAACATCCCGACAGCCGCTCTGCAACAGCGGAATGTTGCCCACAAATAGCGGAACAGTGTGAGTCGACATTCATTGCGATGGTGCTTCCGACCTTACAAGATTGGTCCGACAGTGGCGTGTGCGCGCAATTCCCACGCCGGCTGATGTCGATCAAAAGCGAGGAAGGGTGGTGCTGCTTCGTGCGCGCGTTTCTCCGTCATCTCCGGGCCGAGCCACCCCGGCCGGTGTCCTATCGGGCGGCCAACTACGTACCCCTGAAGCCCTGGCAGATCCGCGGGCGCCGGTTCACCCGGCGTGGCCGGCGTGGCGTGGACGCCGTGGAGGTCGCCGAGTTCCTCGGCCAGGTCGCCGACGACCTGGCCGAGGTGTACGCGGCGCTGGGCAGCAGCCGGCGGGAGACCGAGCGGATCAAGGACGCGCTGAGGTGCTGGCAGTCACGGCGGGCCCGCGAAGACCTGGCGGCCCGCCGATGAGCGCCCGGTGGGTGGCGCACCTGCCGTTCACCGCCGCCGACCTGCCGGCCGCCCAGCACTTCGCCGGCACCCTGGCCCGCTCGCTGACCTTCCTCACCGAAGTGGACGCCGGTGAGACCACCGTGTCCGCCGAGGACGCCCAGGGCGTACGCCATCGGGTGTTCTGCGACCTGCCCCTCGACGGCGGTCGGCGGTGCGTGCGGAGGGTGGAACACGACGGTGACTGCACGGCCCGGCGGTGCCGGTGACCACCGCGCCCGTCGTCGTCTGCCCGGACTGCGACGGGATGACCTTCACGCTGGAACCGTGCCGGTGCACCACCTACGGCGACCGGTTCCTCGCCGACGCCGACGCCGACGCCGACGCCGACGCCGACGCCGACGTGCTCGGGCCGCGCCGGGAGGCGTACCGAAGCTGCGAGCAGTGTCGCGGCGCGGGCAGCGTCGCGTACCCCTGTCATCGCTGCGGTCGGCGCGGCCGGCGACGGGCGCAGCTCGTGGTCACCGTCGCCAACCTGGACACCGGCGCGGTCGCGTCCCACCAGGTCGTGCCCGGCGGCCTCGACCCCCACCGCGACCCGGCGGGTCGCTGGGTGGTCGACCTTTCGTCCCGGGTACGCGAACTCGCCGCCACCGTCGGCGCGGTCCTGGACGATGCCGACGTGCCTTCGCTGTGGCTGGACCGGCAGTGGCGGCCCGACCTGCCCGCAGCGCTGCGGCACGAGCTGGAGGCCCATGCCATCCTGCGGGCCGATCACGCCCCCTGGCGGCTGCTGCCGGGTCGATCCACCGCGCTGGCGACTGTCGACCCGGCCGCACGGCTGGCCCGGCTGTGCGCGCTGGCCGACCTGCTGCTGCTCGACCTCGTCGTCGAGGCCCGCCGGCAGGGCGCGGGATTCGGCTGGGCCATTCGGTACGAGGTGCCCGGCTCGCCGGTGCCACCCGGACCGCCCGGCTGGTGCCGGGACCTGCCGGAGGTGCTGGCCCGCACCGACGTGGCTGACGCGTTCACCGGTTTCGCCGAGCGCGGCCTGGCCGCCCCCGCCCGGCTGCTGCGCCCCGACTCGCCGCGCCCGCCCGTCGCCCCGGCCGTGGACGTCGACCAGCTGGAACGCCGCGTGCTCGCTGACTGCGTCGACGCGGCCCTTGGCGAGGAACTGCCCGGCGCGCAGGCCCTGTGGCGCGACGGCCGCTGGTGGCACACGACCCTGCGCGCCGGCGAGCCGGCGGAGATCCTCGCCGAGCAGCCCACCGGGCAGGTGGTTCGGCGGGTTCGGGTGCCGGTGAGTCGCGGCTACGAGCCACCCGATCCGTCCTGGTGGGGTGAACCCGTCGACTGGCGACCCTGCCCGGACTGCCGGCCCGGAAGCCGGCTGCGCACCTGCGACTGCCGGCTCGGTGGTCGTCCCGCCGACCACGACTGCCCGCACTGCTGCGGTGCCGGCCTGCGCCCGTCCGCACTGTCCTGCTTCACCTGCGGCGACACCCACCGCCTGCACCGGGCCGTGCTGGTCACCGTCACCGACCTACGGCACCGGGTGGTGCACCTGACCTGGCGGGCCGGCACATCCGAGGTCGCCCCGCTGGTCGCCACCCAACCGGGCGGCAAGCCCGTCGTCCAGCTTCCCGACCGCTACCGACTCGGCTCCTGGGCTGCCGTCCTCGGTGCGCGACCCGAAGACCTCGCCGACGCCGACGGTGGGCAGCAGATCGGCAAGGACCTCCGCGACGGGTACGTCACCCTGCACTGGGCCGGAGCTGACCCGGTGGGGCAGCAGGTGCGCGATGCCGGGCGAGGCACTGCCGCCGGCCGCCTGGTCGTGGTGGCGGTGCCTCCCGACGCGCCGCCGCTGGCCGAGTTGCTGCGGCTCGCCCTCGGCCTCGACCTGGCCCTCGTGGTGGCCGTGTGCGACCTGCGGCACCACGCCGCAGACCCCCTGCTGGCCGACGGATTGCGCTGGTCTGTCGAGGTGCAGCCCCGGGACGCGCCCGTCCGCCCCGACGACTTCCCCTACCGGCCGAGTCTGGCCGCCGCGCTCTCCTGGTGCGTCGAGTGCCTGACCGATGCCGTCGCTGGGGCCGCCCCAACCGACCCGACGGCGCCCATCCCGGTGCCTTGCTCGGGGCCTCGCGCCGTCGCCGATCCCGAGCCGGAACTGTCACGCCTGGCCGCCCGGCACGCCGGGCAGGTGGTCACCGTTCGCTTCACCCGCGCCGGCTGCACCGTGCACCGACACGACGACGACGGCGTACGCCTCCTCGCCGAAGCCCTCGACCTGCGCGACCTCGGCTGATCCGGAGTCGGCTGTCAGCCGGGAACGACGAGCGGGTGGACACGGCACTGCCCGGCGGGCGCGCCTGCGCGCCCGCCGGGCAGTCTTCCGGTCCTGATCAGTTGCTGCCGGTCAGGCCCTGCAAACCCTTGAGCATCTCGGCGAAGTCGAGGGTTTCCGCCGTCGGCGGCGTCTCGATGGTCACCGCCTTGCCGTAGTCGGTGTAGTCCATCACCAGGTCGCCCAGCGGGCCCATCTTCAGGGCCGCCCGGCGGGGCCGGTACTGCTCGTCGACCCACAGGTCGGTGGTGATGTCCTTGACGCCCATCTTGGTCATCTGCTGCTCGACGCCCGCCCGCAGCTTCGCGTCGAGCTGAGCGAGGTAGGTCGCCATCGGCGTGGTGACGGTGTAGTGGACGGTGGCCGCCCCGTTCACCGTCTCCTGCCCGAGCACCTTCGTGCCCTCGGCGGCGAGCAGCGTCTTGACCTGCTTGGTCGGATCGATGTCCTCGAGCTGCTTGCCGAAGTCCATCCCGGCCTGCTCGCCGGCGGCGCTCAGGTCCATCTTCATCCAGCGCTTGCCGTTCATCCCCGCGCGGTCCTTCGCCGGAATCTCGACGTAGATGACCGCGCCGACCATCCGGACGACCGTCGCGGCACCCTTCGCGTCCGTCGCCGTCATCTCGGCCTTGACCGGGTCGCCGAGGTCCAGGACGCCCTTCATCGAGACCTTCTCGCCGCCTGCGGTGCCCGACATCGTCACGGTCACCGAGTCGCTCTTGTCGGTGGCCTCGACGGTCTTCTGCAGCGACCCCTTCAGGTCACTGGCCAGCAGCTCCAGGACGCTGGGCTGCTTTGGCGACTCGGACCCGCCGGACGTCGTGGCGCACGCGGAGACAGCGAGCGCGGTGAGCGCCGAGACCGCCACCGCCACGGACTTCTTGCCAACTGACACGTACACGCCTCTTTCCCGCAGAAATCCGGGCTTTCCCCGAATCGATCGACGACACGCTAGCCCACGGGACCGACATTCGCGGACCGTGTTTCGCCGACGACGTCAGCGATGGTGGGGTGTCCGATCCATTCGGATACCCCACCATCGGCGATCCACTGTCGAGCGCGCGGGCCGATTACTCCGGGACACGGCGGTAGGCGCCGTCGCTGGCCGAGGTGGCCATCGAGGCGTACGCGCGCAGGGCCGCCGAGACCGGGCGCTGCCGGTCGGTCGGGGTGTACGGCTTGTCGCGCTTCTCCTCGGCGACCCGGCGCGCCTCCAGCTCGTCCTGCGGGACGTTGAGGGAGATCGACCGGCCGGGGATGTCGATGACGATCTCGTCGCCCTCGCGGACCAGGGCGATCAGTCCTCCGGAGGCGGCCTCGGGGGAGGCGTGGCCGATGGAGAGCCCGGAGGTGCCGCCGGAGAAGCGGCCGTCGGTGAGCAGCGCGCAGGACCGGCCCAGTCCGCGTCCCTTGAGGAACGAGGTGGGGTAGAGCATCTCCTGCATGCCGGGGCCGCCCTTGGGGCCCTCGTACCGGATCACCACGACGTCGCCCGCGACGATCTCCTTGGCGAGGATCGCGGTCACCGCGTCGTCCTGCGACTCGTAGACCTTCGCGGGTCCGCGGAAGGTCAGGCACTCCTCCGGAACGCCGGCGGTCTTCACGACGCAGCCGTCCGGGGCGAGGTTGCCGTGCAGGATGGCCAGGCCGCCGTCGGCGGAGTACGCGTGGTCGCGGTCGCGGATGCAGCCGCCGGCCGCGTCGGTGTCCAGCGACGACCAGCGGTTGGTGGTGGAGAACGGTTCGGTGGTGCGGACCCCGCCGGGTGCGGCGTGGAACAGCTCGACGGCGGTCGGGGTGGGTGAACCGCCGCGCACGTCCCAGTCGGTCAGCCACTGCGCCAGCGAGGGCGAGTGCACGGCGTGCACGTCCCGGTTGAGCTGCCCGGCCCGGTCCAGTTCGCCGAGGATCGCGGGGATGCCGCCGGCCCGGTGCACGTCCTCCATGTGGTAGTTCGGCGAGTTCGGCGCGACCTTGGCGAGGCAGGGCACCCGCCGGGAGATCGCGTCGATGTCGGCGACGCCGAAGTCCAGTTCCGCCTCGCGGGCCGCGGCGAGCAGGTGCAGCACCGTGTTGGTGGAGCCGCCCATCGCCACGTCGAGGGCGACGGCGTTCTCGAACGCGGCCTTGGAGGCCACCGTGCGGGGCAGCACCGAGTCGTCGTCACCGTCGTACCACCGCTTGGCGATGTCGACGACGGTGCGGCCGGCCTCGACGAAGAGCGACCGGCGCGCGGCGTGGGTGGCCAGCGTCGAGCCGTTGCCGGGCAGCGCCAGGCCGATCGCCTCGGTGAGGCAGTTCATCGAGTTGGCGGTGAACATGCCGGAGCAGGAGCCGCAGGTCGGGCAGGCGGAGCGTTCGATCTCGCCGAGCTGCTCGTCGGTGACCGACTCGTTCGAGGAGGCGATCATGGCGTCGATCAGGTCGATCTTGCTGTGCACGACGCCCTCGATCGCCATCGTCTTGCCGGCCTCCATCGGGCCGCCGGAGACGAAGACGGTCGGGATGTTGAGCCGCAGTGCGGCCAGCAGCATCCCCGGGGTGATCTTGTCGCAGTTGGAGATGCAGACAAGGGCGTCCGCGCAGTGCGCGTTGACCATGTATTCCACGGCGTCGGCGATCAGCTCGCGGCTGGGCAGCGAGTAGAGCATCCCGCCGTGGCCCATCGCGATGCCGTCGTCGACCGCGATGGTGTTGAACTCCCGACCCACGCCGCCGGCCTCGGCGACCGCGTCGGCGACCAGGCCGCCCATGTCCTTGAGGTGTACGTGACCGGGCACGAACTGGGTGAAACTGTTGGCGATGGCGACGATCGGCTTACCGAAGTCGTCGTCGGTCATCCCGGTGGCCCGCCAGAGGGCCCGGGCGCCGGCCATCGTCCGACCGTGCGTGGAGGTCTTCGACCGCAGCTCAGGCATACGTATCAGCATGACACCGCCGCCGCACCCACCGACGGGCGTGTGTGCCGTGTCCCAACAGATGCACACCTGGTCCCCCACGGCGAGCGGTCATCCGGCACTCTGGAGGACGTGCATCTCCCCCCGGGCATGGTCGCGGTCGCGGCGCTGAGCGGGCTCGTCGCCGCAGCGGCCGCCGCCCTGCTGGCCGTGGTCGCCCGCCGTCGCACCGGACCGCGCCGGCCGGCACACGTGCTGCTCGCGCTGGCCGCCGGGATGTCCCTGCTCAGCCTCATGACCGGGGTGGTGGCGGCGCTCGCCGCGAACGAACACTGGGTCCACGAGCAGGGGCAGCGCACCGGATGGGCCACCGTCGCGGCGATCGGCACCGCGGTGAGCGGGTTGGCCTTCGCGGCCGGTCTGCTCCGGCTGCCGGGGGTGGCCGCCACCGGCGCGGGCACCGCCCGCCTCGCCCTGGACGGCCTGACCATGGCGGCCGCGCTGTGGTTCGTCGGCTGGGTGCTCTTCTCCGAGCCCACCCGACTGCTCGGCGACGCCACCCCGATGGCCTGCCCGGCGATCCTGGTCGCCACGGTGAGCGCCGCGCTCGGCGCCGGGCTCGCCGTGATCGTCATCTTCCGCGCCGCCGCCCCGCGCCGGCGGCTGGCCGCGCTCGGCGCCGGTATCAGCGGGGTGAGCTGCGGCGGTCTGGGTCTGAGCGCGGGGCTCTGCCAGGACGGCCCGGTGCTGGCGCTGACCGGGGCGGCGGTGCTCGCCGCCGGCCTGCTGACCGTCGCGCTCGCGGTGTACCGGGCCGACCGGCCGGGGCAGGTCGAACTGGACCTGATCGGTCGCGACGGGGAGTACGCGCTCGCCCCGATGCTGGCGATGGCCGCCTCGGCGATGTACCACCTCCTCCAGGACGGCCGGTTCACGGCAGCGGGCATCGTGGCCGGCAGCGTGGAGGGCTTCGCCCTGGTGGCCCGGCAGTACCTGACCCTCAAGGACGTCCGGGACTACGCCGGCCGGCTGGCCGAGCGGGAGGCGCACTTCCGCGAGCTGGCGCACACCGACCCGTTGACCTCGTTGGCCAACCGGCGGGGACTGCTGCGCGCCCTGCACGACAGCGCGGCGGCGGGCACCCCGTGCGTCCTGCTCGGTCTGGATCTGGACGGCTTCAAGCACGTCAACGACATGCGCGGCCACGACGTGGGCGACGCCGTGCTGGCCGAGGTTGGCCGCCGGCTGCGCGGCAACCTGCGTCCCGGTGACGTGGCGGCCCGGCTCGGCGGCGACGAGTTCGCCGTCCTCATGGCGGGTCGGCCGGCCGACGCGGATCGGGTCGCCGAGCGGCTGCTCGGGGTGGTCAACCGGCCGTACGACCAGCCGGAGGGGCCGGTCTTCCTGTCGGTCAGCATCGGGGTGGCCGGTTGGGCCGGCGAGCCCGACGTGGAGCTGCTGCTGCGCCACGCCGACCTGGCGCTGCGCTACGCCAAGCAGCGCGGCAAGAACCGGATCGAGCGCTACGACGCCACCTACGACCAGTTGCTGCGCCGGCGTACGACGTTGGAGCACGAGATGCGCGGCGCGATCGACCGCGACGAGCTGCGGCTGGCCTTCCAGCCGGTGGCCTCGCTGCCGTCGGTGCGTCCGGTGGGCGCCGAGGCGCTGCTCCGTTGGCATCATCCCGAGCTGGGCAACATCCGCCCGGACGAGTTCATCCCGCTCGCCGAGGAGTGCGGGATGATCTCCACGCTCGGCGCCTGGGTGCTGCATCAGGCCTGCTACCAGCTCTCCCGCTGGTTGGCCGACGGGCACGACGTCTGGGTGTCGGTGAACGTGTCCCCGCGCGAGCTGCACGCCCCGGAGTACGTGGTGCAGGTCGCCGAGGCGCTGCGCGCCCACCACGTACCGCCGCAGCGGCTGGTGCTGGAGGTCACCGAGCACGCGGTCGCGACCGACCTGGACGAGCTGATCCGCCGGCTGACCGCGCTGCGGCTGACCGGTGTGCGGATCGCGTTGGACGACTTCGGCGCCGGCTATTCGTCGTTGGGGCAGCTGCGTCGCCTGCCCATCGACATCCTCAAGATCGATCACAGTCTGGTCGCCGAGCACGAGCCGGTCCACCCGGTCGGCCAGGACGGCCCCGCGTTCGCGCCGATGGTCGACATCGTGATGCGGCTGGGTCACCAGTTGGGGCTGGAGGTGATCGCCGAGGGGGTGACCACGCCGACCGAGCTGGCCGCGGTGGTGGCCGCCGGGTGCCGGTTCGGTCAGGGTGCGCTCTTCGGCTGGGGTGTGCCGGCCGAGCACCTGGAGGCGATGCTGGAGGCGGCGACCTCGCCCGGTGCGCGTCCCGCGCCGCTGCCCACACCACGCCGGTCCGCGGGCCGGTCTGGGCAGGTCACACCGGCTGGTGATGGCGCGCCGAAGGCCGACGCGCCGTCCTCCGTTGACCAACATGTGAGATCAGTTGACTCATCGCGTGAGATGCGTCAGGCTTAGCCGCATGTCGTCGTACCGGTCGCTGCGAGTACTTACCTGAGCGCACTCTCCGTCATCGAGAGTGCGCTGGCCCCGTGCATCTGCACGAGGGCCGTTTTTATTGCCGTCGGAACCTGTCGCGACGGGCGCCCGCCCGAGTCGCATCGCTGAACCAGCCCCAGCCGCTCCAGCCGAAGGCCAGAACCGCCATGACGAGACCCACGCCCGAGACCCTCGCCCACACCGCCCGGCGGGCCCGCGCGGCCGCCGAGCCGGCCAGCGACGTCGACCCCGCCACCACGCGCGCCGCGGCCATTCCGGCCACCCCGGCGGTACGCCCCACCGCTCCGGCTCAGGTCTCCGGCGCCGGCTCGCTCGTGCGGTCCCTCGAGGCGCTCGGCGTCGACGTCGTCTTCGGCATCCCGGGTGGCGCGATCCTGCCGGCGTACGACCCGCTCTACGACTCCACCGTCCGGCACATCCTGGTCCGCCACGAGCAGGGCGCCGGGCACGCGGCGACCGGGTACGCGCAGGCCACCGGCAAGGTGGGCGTCTGCATGGCCACCTCCGGGCCGGGTGCGACCAACCTGGTCACGCCGATCGCCGACGCGTACATGGATTCGGTGCCGATGGTGGCGATCACCGGCCAGGTGGCGCGCCCGTCGATCGGCACCGACGCCTTCCAGGAGGCGGACATCCAGGGCATCACCCTGCCGATCACGAAGCACAACTTCCTGGTGCAGACCGCCGAGGAGATCCCGCAGGTGCTGGCCGAGGCGTTCCACCTGGCCAGCACCGGGCGGCCCGGTCCGGTGCTGGTCGACATCCCCAAGGACGTGCTCCAGGCGCCGACGACCTTCTCCTGGCCGCCCACCCTGGATCTGCCCGGCTACCGACCCACCCTGCACCCGCACGGCAAGCAGATCCGGGAGGCGGCCCGGCTGATGGCCGCCGCCCGTCGGCCGGTGCTCTACGTCGGTGGCGGGGTGCTCAAGGCCGGCGCCACCGACGGGCTGCGCCGGCTGGCCGAGCTGACCGGCATTCCGGTGGTCACCACGCTGATGGCGCTCGGCGCGTTCCCCGACTCGCACCAGCAGCACCTGGGGATGCCGGGCATGCACGGCACCGTCTCCGCGGTGTACGGCCTGCAGAAGGCGGATCTGATCGTCGCCCTGGGCGCGCGGTTCGACGACCGGGTCACCGGCAAGCTGGACTCGTTCGCCCCGGACGCGACGGTGGTGCACGCCGACATCGACCCGGCGGAGATCGGCAAGAACCGGCACGCGGACGTGCCGATCGTGGGCGACGCCAAGCACGTCATCGACGAGCTGATCGCCGCGGTGACGGTCGAGCGGTCGGCGGGGCGCAGCACCGACCTGGGGGGCTGGTGGACCCAGCTGAACGACCTGCGTGACCGCTACCCGCTGGGTTACGACGAGCCGTCCGACGGCACCCTGTCGCCGCAGTACGTGATCAAGCGGCTCGGCGAGATCGTCGGCCCGGACGCGATCTTCGTGGCCGGTGTGGGCCAGCACCAGATGTGGGCGTCGCAGTTCATCTCCTACGAGAAGCCGTACACCTGGTTGAATTCCGGCGGCCTCGGCACGATGGGTTACGCGGTGCCGGCGGCGATGGGCGCCAAGGTCGGCAAGCCGGACACGGTGGTGTGGGCGGTCGACGGTGACGGCTGCTTCCAGATGACCAACCAGGAGTTGGCGACCTGCGCGCTGGAGGGCATCCCGGTCAAGATCGCCCTGATCAACAACGGCAATCTCGGCATGGTCCGGCAGTGGCAGACGCTCTTCTACAACGAGCGGTACTCCAACACCGAGCTGGGCACCCACAAGCACCGCATCCCCGACTTCGTCAAGCTCGCCGAGGCGTTGGGCTGCGTGGGGCTGCGCTGCGAGACGGCCGACGACGTGGACAAGACCATCGCCGCCGCCATGGAGATCAACGACGCCCCTGTGGTGATCGACTTCGTGGTCGGCAAGGACGCCATGGTCTGGCCGATGGTCGCCGCCGGCACCAGCAACGACGAGATCATGTTCGCCCGTGGCGTTCGCCCGGCCTTCGACGAGGACGACATCTGACCATGAGTGAACGAAGCGAACGAATCATCAAACTCCGTGCTGCGCATGGTCATGCCAGGACCGAGCGAAGCGAGGCCACCGCATGACCATGCACACGCTCTCGGTGCTCGTGGAGAACAAGCCCGGCGTCCTCGCCCGGGTCTCCGGCCTGTTCTCCCGGCGCGGATTCAACATCGACAGCCTCGCCGTCGGCGAGACCGAGAACCCGGACGTCTCCCGGATCACCATCGTGGTCAACGCGGAGTCGTCCCCCCTGGAGCAGGTCACCAAGCAGCTCAACAAGCTGGTCAACGTACTCAAGATCGTTGAGCTGGATCCGCAGGGCTCGGTGGCCCGGGAGTTGCTGCTGGTGAAGGTCCGCGCCGATCGGTCCGCGCGAGCCCAGGTGCTGGAGACGGTCAACCTGTTCCGCGCCCGGGTGGTCGATGTCGCACCGGACACACTGACCATCGAGGCCACCGGCACCCATGACAAGCTCGACGCGTTGCTGCGCGACCTCGAGCCCTTCGGCATCAAGGAAATGGTCCAGTCCGGGCTGGTGGCGATCGGGCGCGGCTCGCGTTCGATCACCGCTGGTCCCGCGCTGCGGGCCGCCTGAGCCGACCCATCCGCACCAACCACGACGGGCCGACCGGGCCGTCGTACCGAAAGGGAAGTTCCATGAGTGTTGAGGTGTATTACGACGACAACGCCGACCTCGGCCTGATCCAGGCCAAGAAGGTCGCGGTGATCGGCTACGGCAGTCAGGGACACGCCCACGCGCTGTCGCTGCGCGACTCCGGCGTCGACGTGGTGATCGGTCTGCCGGAGGGCTCGAAGAGCCGTCCCAAGGCCGAAGAGCAGGGCCTGCGGGTGGTCACGCCGGCGCAGGCGTCCGCCGAGGCCGACGTGATCATGGTGCTCGCCCCGGACACCGCCCAGCGCAAGATCTACGAGGAGTCGATCGCCCCGCACCTGGCCCCCGGCAAGGCCATCTTCTTCGGCCACGGCTTCAACATCCGCTACGGGCTGATCAAGCCCCCGGCGGAGGTCGACGTGGCGATGGTCGCGCCGAAGGGCCCCGGTCACCTGGTGCGTCGCCAGTACGTCGACGGCAAGGGCGTGCCCGTCCTGGTCGCCGTCGAGCAGGACGCCAGCGGCACCGCGTTCGCGCTCGCCCTGGCGTACGCCAAGGCGATCGGCGGCACCCGGGCCGGCGCGATCAAGACCACCTTCACCGAGGAGACCGAGACCGACCTCTTCGGCGAGCAGGCGGTGCTCGCCGGCGGCGCGACCGCCCTGGTGCAGGCCGGTTTCGAGGTGCTCACCGAGGCGGGGTACGCCCCGGAGGTGGCCTACTTCGAGTGCCTGCACGAGCTGAAGCTGATCGTCGACCTCATGTACGAGGGCGGCATCGCGAAGATGCGGTACAGCATCTCCGACACCGCCGAGTACGGCGACCTGTCCCGTGGCCCGCGCATCGTCGACGCCCGGGTCAAGGAGGAGATGCGCAAGATCCTCGATGAGATCCAGTCCGGCGAGTTCGCCCGCGAGTGGGTGGCCGAGGACGAGGCGGGCCGGCCCAACTTCGCCAAGTGGCAGGCCGAGGGTGCGGCGCACCCGATCGAGGAGACCGGTAAGAAGCTGCGCGGCATGATGAGCTGGGTCGACCGCCCGATCACCGAGACCGCCTGACCCGTCCCACCGAACCAACGGTCCACCGACGGCCGGCGACCCAGCGCTCTCCCCGGCGCGGGTCGCCGGCCGTCGGCCGTCGTGCTGCCGCGCCGCATCCGGCGCAGCACGCGACGCCGGATGCTCACCTGGTGGGACCGGGTGACCAACGCCTCGGCGGCGTCGGACCGATCCGCGCGAGATCGACGCCGGTCAGCCGTTCGAGCAGCGTGCGGCGCACGACGAACGGCACGGGGGGCTCCTCCCGCCGGGCAAGTGCCCCCGGTCGTGGCGTGCGCGGGCAACCATGTCGGTCCGGTGAACGGCCGATGTCCGTCGCTCGACCGGGCGTGTGAGAGCCCTCACCCCGCAGACCCGAACATGCCGGCCAACGAGGCCCCTACGATCGCGGGTAGGTGCGCAGAGCCGGCACCTGACGGCCACGGCACGGACCAGCGCGGGGCGCAGTGCGGCGCCTCACCGCCCGAGCCGATCGCAAACACGACCTCTACGAGGACCGATGAATCCTGTCGTACTGATCGCCGAAGAACTCGCCCCCGCCGCCATCGAGGTGCTCGCCCACGACTTCGACGTCCGTCACGTCGACGGCACCGACCGTCCGGCCCTGCTCTCGGCGCTCTCCGAGGCCGACGCCGTCATCGTGCGCAGCGCGACCCAGATCGACGCCGAGGCGATCGCCGCCGCGCCGCGGCTCAAGGTGGTCGCCCGCGCGGGCGTCGGGCTGGACAACGTCGAGGTGCCGGCCGCCACCGCCCGTGGCGTCATGGTCGTCAACGCACCCACCTCGAACATCGTCTCCGCCGCCGAGCAGGCCGTCGCGCTGCTGCTCGCCGTGGCCCGCAACACCGCGAGCGCCAGCGCCGCGCTCAAGGCGGGGGAGTGGAAGCGGTCCAAGTACACGGGCGTCGAGGTGCAGGGCAAGACCGTCGGTGTGGTCGGGCTCGGCCGCATCGGCGTGCTCTTCGCGTCCCGCATCGCCGCGTTCGGCACCCGGCTGATCGCGTACGACCCGTACATCCAGCCGGCGCGGGCCGCGCAGCTCGGCGTCCGTCTCGTCGGGCTGGAGGAGCTGCTGCGGGAGAGCGACTTCATCTCCATCCACCTGCCGAAGACCCCCGAGACGGTGGGCCTGATCGGTGAGAAGGAACTGGCGATCGTCAAGCCGGGCGTGCGCATCGTCAACGCCGCCCGCGGCGGCCTCGTCGACGAGCAGGCGCTCGCCAACGCCATCGCCGAGGGCCGGGTCGCCGGCGCGGGCGTGGACGTGTACGGCAAGGAGCCCTGCACGTCCTCGCCGCTGTTCGCCTTCGACAACGTGGTGGCCACCCCGCACCTGGGTGCCTCCACCAATGAGGCGCAGGACAAGGCCGGTCTCGCCGTGGCGAAGAGCGTCAAGCTCGCGCTGCAGGGCGAGTTCGTTCCGGACGCGGTAAACGTGCAGGCCGGCGGTGTCGTCGCCGAGGACGTACGCCCGCTGCTGCCGCTGGCCGAGAAGCTCGGTCGGGCGTTCACCGCCGTCGCCGGCGGCGTCGCCGCGAGCGTCACGGTCGAGGTCCGCGGTGAGATCGTCGCGCACGACGTGTCGGTGCTCAAGCTCGCCGCGACGAAGGGCCTGTTCAGCTCGGTGGTCGAGGAGCAGGTCACCTACGTCAACGCGCCGCACCTGGCCGCCGAGCGTGGCGTCGAGGTCACCCTGGCCAGCCTCGCCGAGACGGCGGAGCAGCCCACCCTGGTCACGGTGCGCGGCGCGCTGCCGGACGGCCGGACGGTCAGCGTCTCCGGCACGGTCACCCACTCGGGTGCCCGCGACGTGCTCAAGCTGACCGAGGTGGACGGCTTCGACGTGGAGATCGGCGCGGAGGGCATCCTGCTCTTCCTCCGCTACGCCGACCGGCCGGGCGTCGTCGGCACCGTCGGCACCCTGCTCGGCGAGTCGGGCATCAACATCGCCGCCATGCAGGTGGCCCGGCGCGAGGCGGGCGGTGAGACGCTGATGACGCTGACCGTCGACCAGGCGCTCGGCGCCGACCTGCTCACCTCCGCCGCCGAGTCGATCGGCGCGACGGCGGCCAGCGCGGCGGACCTGCGCGACGAGTAGTCACACGGCAGCACCACGGGGGGCCCGGCGATCCGCTGGGCCCCTTGTCGCACCCGGGGTGGGGTGTCCCGCCGCCCGGGTCCGCTCAGCCGGGCATCCGGGCCGGCGGCGGGTAGACCGAGCCGTCCTGCGGGTCGAAGAGCATCAGCCCGTGTTCGCCGGCCAGCCGCTCGATGTCCAGCAGCACCTGGTCCGCACAGGTCGGATGCAGGTTCAGCTCGACGTGGTCGTGGGCGGCGTGCAGTGGTGCCACGGCCCACGGGCTGTCCGGGCCGGGGTGCCGGTCCGGGTAGGAGGCGGTGATCGCCCGGTAGAAGGCGACCACTCGCGGGTCCGGGTAACGGTCCACGTGCCGCCCCTGCCGGCAACCCTCGACCGCTGCCCGCACGTCCTCGGGCGTCGCCCCGTCCTCCAGGGCCCACACACTCAGATCGAAACTCACGGCGGACAGCGTGCCATCCGCCGTTCACCATGTCGAAACTGCCTCGCCGCAGGCCAATCGCTGATCCGCCACACTCCGTCCGGGACGGTCCGCTGTGGAGACTCTTGCGTCGAGTTGCGTCGATTCGCTAGCGTACGACTGCGGTCACTGGCCGAGTTCGCGGCACCGGCCCGTCTTCGGGTGGCGCGGTCGACGTCCGGCCCCGACCGGTCCGCACCCCTCGATTGTGCGAGCCACGCGCACTCGTCGCTGATCGGCCCCCACGGCCGTTGCCGAGGCTGTGGGGGCCGATCGCAAGGCCCGACCGGCCGGCCGAGGTGTGGCCGCGATCCCCGACCCGCCCGAGCGCCGGTCATGGCCGGAGCGCCGCGGGGAGACGGCGCTCGTGTGGCGACGTGGGGCTCAGCGCCGGTGGGCGAAGAGCGCGCGGTAGTCGGAGTTTCCCCGGAACCACGTGAGCCCGGTGCTGCCGGCCGCGTACAGCGCGGTGGCGTAGGCGTCGGCGACCGTCAGGTCAGGCCCGACGACGGTGGCGGCGACGAGTTGGTTGGCCGGCTCGCCGGTGTGCGGGTCCACCACGTGCCCCTGCCGCCCGGTCACGCCGGAGGTGCCGACCGCGCCGGCGGTCATCTCCAGCACCAGCGGCGCGCGCTCGGGCGCCGTCGGGTGGTGGACGGCCACCCGCCACGGTCCGCCGTGCGGTGCGTGGCCGCGGACCACCAGGTCGGCGCCGGTGAGCACGGCGTAGTCGTGGACGCCGGCGGCGCGGAGCCGCTCGGCGGCGCGTTCCACGGCCCAGCCGCCGAGCAGCCCACCCGGATCGAAGCCACCGGGGACCGCCCAGGCGTCGAACCATCCGTCGGTGGCCGCGCGCATCGCGGCGCAGCGGTCCACCAGGTCGGCCAGCGGGGGGTACGAGTCGGGGCTGATCTCACCTCGGCGCAGCCGCGAGACCAGGCTCTCCGGTCGGTTCGGGCCGTAGGTGAGGTCGATGGCACGCAACTCGGCGACGCTGTCCCGCAGAGCCTCGCCGACGCCCCGGTGGCCGAGCCATCCGGGGGCGTTGAGGATCAGGGTGTACTCGGCGGTGCCGGTGCGTACGGTGTGCCGGACGGCGATCCGGCCCGGGGTGGCGCCGGCCGGGTCGATCCGGTGCCGCCGGCCGCCGAGCCGGAGGTCCGGTCGACGGTTGCGGAACGCTGACGGGTCCGGCCAGCGGGTCCGCGGCTGCTCGTCGATGCGCATCGGCATCTGCCCCCTCGCAGTTGGCGCCGCGTCGTCGCGACGCCCGTTCGCGGGCCCCCGTGACCCGCCGACCCTCACCCTAGGCAGCGGAGATGATCGCCCCATGAGTCTTGGCTGAGAGGGTGCTGTGCATCCGGGATTCCCAAATATTGGAAGCATCGTACCGGGAGGCGAGACAGGGACGTACCGTTGCCGGACGGGCAGTCGAAGCGTAGGGAGTGCGGGCGTGGCGCGGATCGCGGTGGTGGCCGGAGACGGCATCGGGCCTGAGGTGGTCGCGCAGGCCCGCAAGGTTCTCGACGCGGTGCTGCCCGGCGTGCAGGCCACCGAGTACGACCTCGGCGCCGCCCGCTGGCACCGTACCGGAGAGGTGCTGCCCGACTCGGTCCTGGCCGAGCTCGCCGGGCACGACGCGATCCTGCTCGGCGCGGTCGGTGACCCGACCGTCCCGCCGGGCGTGCTGGAGCGCGGACTGCTGCTCAAGCTCCGGTTCGCCTTCGACCAGTACGTCAACCTGCGCCCGTCGCGGCTCTGGCCCGGCGTCGCCGGCCCGCTCGGCAACGTCAAGCCGGGCGAGGTCGACCTGGTCGTGGTCCGCGAGGGCACCGAGGGCCTCTACGCGGGCGCGGGCGGTTCGCTGCACCGCGACACCCCCGCCGAGGTCGCCACCGAGGAGAGCCTGAACACCCGGCACGGCGTCGAGCGGGTGATCCGCGACGCGTTCGCCCGGGCCGGTCGCCGGGAGCGCCGCAAGGTCACGCTGGTGCACAAGACCAACGTGCTCACCCACGCCGGGTCGCTGTGGGCGCGCACCTTCGACGCGGTGGCCGCCGAGCACCCGGACGTCGCCACCGAGTACCAGCACGTCGACGCCGCCGCGATGTTCCTGGTCACCCAGCCCCAGCGCTACGACGTGGTGGTCACCGACAACCTCTTCGGCGACATCCTCACCGACATCGCCGCCGCCGTCACCGGCGGTATCGGGCTGGCCGCCAGTGGCTGCATCAACCCCGAGGGGGCGTACCCCTCGATGTTCGAGCCGGTGCACGGCTCCGCGCCGGACATCGCCGGTCAGGGCGTCGCCGACCCGGTCGCCGCGGTGCTCTCCGTCGCGCTGCTGCTGGAGCAGCTCGGGCACGTCGACGCCGCGGCCCGGGTCAATGCGGCGGTCGCCGCCGAGCTGGCCGGCCGGACGCCGGGCGTATCGTTGCGCACCACCGAGGTCGGCGACCGGCTCGCCGCCCACGCCGTAGCCTGACCGCCCCGGCCCTCGACGACCAGGTGTCGGCCGGGCCGGGCATGGCCCGCCCGAGCGGCGCTACCCGCTGAACGACCGTTCGGGGTAAGTTTCTGGCACAGCCATGTCGGTGTGCGATCCCGCATGCCGTTGTCCCGCAGGGAGGTCAGCGCGATGAGCGGTGGTGACAAGCTCGACTTCGAGATCCGTCCGAATCCCGCGCCGGTATCGGCCGCCGACCGGGCCGCCCTGCTGGCCAACCCCGGGTTCGGCCGCGTGTTCACCGACCACATGGTCACCGTCCGGTACGCCGACGGCAAGGGCTGGTACGACGCCCGGGTGGAGGCGCGGGGGCCGATCCCGATGGACCCGGCCAGCGCGGTTCTGCACTACGCGCAGGAGATCTTCGAGGGGCTGAAGGCGTACCGGACCGCCGACGGGGGCGTGACCATGTTCCGGCCGGACGCCAACGCCGCCCGGTTCGTCACGTCGGCGCAGCGGATGGCGATGCCGGCGCTGCCGCCCGAGGTCTTCGTCGACTCGCTGCACAAGCTCATCGAGATCGACCGGGAGTGGATCCCGACCGGCGAGGACGGCAGCCTCTACCTGCGGCCGTTCATGTTCGCCAGCGAGGTCTTCCTCGGCGTCCGCCCGGCCAACGAATACCTGTACATGGTGATCGCCTCGCCGGTCGGGGCGTACTTCACCGGCGGGGTCAAGCCGGTGACCGTGTGGGTCTCCCCGGACTACACCCGGGCCGCGCCCGGCGGCACCGGGGCGGCCAAGTGCGGCGGCAACTACGCCGCGTCCCTCGCCGCTCAGGCCGAGGCCATCGAGGCCGGCTGCGACCAGGTGGTCTTCCTGGACGCGGTGGAGCGCCGCTTCGTCGACGAGCTGGGCGGCATGAACGTCTTCTTCGTCTACGACGACGACTCGGTGGTCACCCCGCCGCTGACCGGCACGATCCTGCCGGGCATCACCCGCGACGCGATCATGACGCTGGCCGGCGAGGCCGGGCACCGGGTCGAGGAGCGGCCGGTCACGTTCGCCGACTGGCAGGCCGACGCGGCCAGCGGCCGGCTCCGCGAGGTCTTCGCCTGCGGCACTGCCGCCGTGATCACCCCGATCGGCGGCGTCCGATTCCCCGACGGCGAGTTCCTCATCGGCGGCGGCGAGCCCGGCCGGGTGACCATGTCGCTGCGCCAGCAGCTGGTCGACATCCAGCGGGGCAAGGCCGCCGACCCGCACGGCTGGGTGCACCAGGTCCTCTGACGTCCGCCGCTGACCGGCCCGTCCCGGACGGACGGGCCGGTCAGCGCGGCGGTCTAAGCCTCGTCGAGCAGATGCTCGCGCAGGGCCGCGAGCTGCGCGTCGGTCACCCCGGCGTGCCGCAGGTACGCCTCGATCGAGCCGTGCCCCGCGCGCAGCTCGTCCAGGAAGATCTGCATCGCCTCGGCGGGCGAGGCCAGGAACGGCGCCGGCACGTCCGCCCCGCCGGGCGTGGTCTCGGCCAGCCAGGCACTGAACCGGGCGGACGCCTCGCTGCTCAGCGCGTAGTCCGCGGCGATGTCGGCATCGTCGACGCCCAGCACGGCGAGGGTCAGCGCGCACACGATGCCGGTGCGGTCCTTGCCGGCGACGCAGTGCACCACCACCGGGGCGTTGGTGGAGTCGGCGATCAGCCCGACCGCCTCGGCCAGTCCGGCGGTGCCGGTCTGTGCCAGGTCGGCGTAGCGGTCCGCAAGGTAGCGGGCCAGGCTGGCGCCCTCCTCGTGCGGCGTCTCGGCCCAGTCCGTGTGCTCCGGGTGGATGTGCCGGTAGACCAGCCCCTGGTACGCCGGCACCCGACCGTCGCGCTGCACCTCGGTGGGGCGGCGAAGGTCGATGACGGTGCGGATGCCGATCGCGGCGAACGCGTCGCGGTCCTGCTCGTCGAGGCGGTGCAGGGAGTCGGACCGGTAGAGCCGGCCCCGGCGTACGGTGCGGCCGTCGTGGCCGACATAGCCACCGACGTCGCGGAAGTTGAAGGTCGCGGGCAGCGGGATGTGTCGGTTGTCGTCGATGGCGTCCACGGTGACACGGTAACGGCCGGCGCGGCTTTACCCCCACCGGCCGTCGGTCCGATCGACTATCGGGCCGTTCCGGGCGGGAGTGCCCCGTACGTCTCGTCGTAGTAGCCGCCCAACTGGTCCCGGTAGGCCGGGTCGCTGTGGCTGGTCTCGTCGTACTCCGGAGCGGCCTTGATCTGGTCGCGGGTCCGGTCGACGGAGACGGTGCGCTGGTCGTGGTCGACCTGGTTGACCGTGCCGGCCGGCAGCATCACCTTCTTGCCGAAGATCCACGGACCGGTGTCCACCACCAGGTAGCTGCCACCCACCTCGTGGCTGGCGCTGTCGATCTTGCCGATCCCACCGTCGGTCGCCTCGACCTTGTAACCGACCAGGTCGGCGTCGGCCACCCCGGCCTGGTCGCGGTAGCGCCAGGGGTCGAAGGCCCCGGCCGGCGCTCCGCCGGGGACGGTGCCCTGGTCGCCGCCACGCAGCGGGTCCGGCCCGGCGTGGGCGGCGTGCGGGTCGATCCTGTCCATGCCGTTCACTCCTGACTGTCGCCGATCACCTCGGCGGCGGTGGGTGCGGTGCGTCCCCGCAGGAGCTACCCGGCCGTAGCGGCCCGGAAACGGCGACCAGCGGGCGTACGCGCGCGTCAGGTCAGCGCGGCCTCGGCGTCGAGCGTGACCGCGGCCGCGTGCACGACGGCGGAGATGCGCAGCGCCTCGTGGATCTGCTCCGGGGTGAAGCCGGTGGCACGCAGCCTCTTCTCGTGCGTCTCGAGGCAGATCCCGCAGCCGTTGATCGCCGACACGGCGAGGCACCACAGCTTGAAGTCGCCCTTGTCCACGCCCGGCCTCGCGGTGATCTGCATCCGCAGTCGGGCCGGCATC
Source organism: Micromonospora sp. NPDC050695 (assembly GCF_040654415.1). Lineage (NCBI taxonomy): Bacteria > Bacillati > Actinomycetota > Actinomycetes > Micromonosporales > Micromonosporaceae > Micromonospora > Micromonospora sp. NPDC050695. The sequence goes on along the minus strand of NZ_JBFAHZ010000003.1, from coordinate 218,386 downwards.
GAGGCGTACTGGTCGTCGCCGATGAGGTGCGTGGCCCGGTAGTAGATGTTGTTCATCGCCATGATGGCGGCGGCACCCTTGGCGGCCTCGACGCCCTCCGGTCCGAGGTGACCGAGCGCCTCGGCGGCGATCTCGCGGAGCACCACCGGGTTGCGGGCGGCGACCGCGCAGGCCAGCGCCGTGCCCCACGCCTGCACCGCGCTCAGCGCCGAGGTGCCGATGGTGGAGTCGAGGTTGAGTCGGATGTCCCGGGCGTACTCCGGAAGGGCCGCCCTGATCGCGCCGAGGCCCATGGTTCAGACCCCGCTGCCGAGGAGCTGTGCGTCCCGGTCGACGGCCTCCGCCGGGCTGATGGAGGCGCGCTCCACCGGCCCGACGGAGACCGGACGCCACGTGCCCTCGTGGGACGTGTGGTTGATCGTCTCGGACGCGTTGTTGGCGCCCCGCGATACGCCGGCGAAGAGTCCGTGCTCAGGTAAGCGGTCACTGACGGTGAGCACGCGTCCTCCTTGCGGATGGCGCGGTGGCCATCCTCGGATCCGTTCCAGATGCTGCCGCATGGCTGCTCCTGCCGGTGCGCGGCCTGATGGCTTGTGAAGCCGATCACGAGTGACGGTTCTGAATGAACGAACCCTCAGTCACCGTCCCGGCATGTGGGCAGTATCTCCCAAAAGCGGGGAAGGGGTGGCAGAGTAGCCGTCGTGACCAGCACCGACCTGATTATTGCGACCTAGCGCGCCGGCTCTCCCCTCCGCCGAGCGCGCAGACCTCCCGCATCCGCGGGAGGTCTTTTTGTTGCTCCGAGAAAGGATCCTGATGACGTTCCAGGTCTACGACACGACGTTGCGCGACGGCGCCCAGCGCGAGGGGCTCACCTACTCGGTGGTCGACAAGCTGGCGGTGGCCCGGCTGCTCGACGAGTTCGGCGTCGGCTTCATCGAGGGCGGCTGGCCGGGAGCGGTGCCCAAGGACACCGAGTTCTTCCGGCGGGCGCGCACCGAGCTGACCCTGCGGCACGCCGTACTCGTCGCGTTCGGCGCCACCCGCAAGGCCGGCGTCGCGGTCGCCGACGACCCCCAGGTGCGCGGCCTCCTGGACGCGCAGACCCCGGCGGTCGCCCTGGTCGCCAAGGCCGACATCCGGCACGTCGAGCGTGCGCTGCGCACCTCCGGCGCGGAGAACCTCGCGATGATCCACGACACCGTCACCCACCTTGTCCGTGAAGGGCGGCGGGTCTTCGTCGACGGCGAACACTTCTTCGACGGCTACCGGCACGACCCGGCGTACGGCGCCTCCGTGGTGCAGACCGCGCTCGCCGCCGGCGCCGAACGCATGGTGCTCTGCGACACCAACGGCGGCATGCTGCCGTCCCAGGTGACCGCCGTGATCCTCGACCTCACCAACCGGCTCGGGATCGACCCCGCAGTGTTCGGTATGCACGCCCAGAACGACACCGCATGCGCCGTGGCCAACACGATCGCCGCCGTCGAAGCGGGCGTCCGCCACGTCCAGGGCACCGCCAACGGGTACGGCGAACGCCCCGGCAACGCCGACATCTTCGCCGTCGCCGCCAACCTCCAACTCAAGCTGGGTATGCCCGTCCTACCGGACGGCTGCCTGGAACAGATGGTGCGGGTCTCGCACGCCATCGCCGAGATCGCCAACATCGCCCCCGACACCCACCAGGCGTACGCCGGGGCCGCAGCATTCGCTCACAAGGCGGGGCTGCACGCGAGCGCGATCAAGGTCGACCCGTTGCTCTACAACCACGTGGACCCGTCGGTGGTGGGCAACGATATGCGGATCCTGGTAACCGAGATGGCCGGCCGGGCCAGCGTCGAGCTCAAGAGCCGTGAGCTCGGCCTGGACCTGGCCGGCCGTCCGGAGGCGCTGACCCGGGTCACCAAGCGGATCAAGGAACTGGAGGCCGATGGCTGGTCCTTCGAGGCCGCCGACGCCTCGTTCGAGCTGCTCGTCCGCTCCGAACTGCCGGAGGGCGGCCCGGCCCGACCCTTCACCCTGGAGTCGTACCGGGTGCTCGTCGAACACCGCGAGGACGGGGCCGTGGTCTCCGAGGCGACCGTGAAGATCCGCGTACGCGGCGAACGCGTGATCGCCACCGCCGAGGGCAACGGCCCGGTCAACGCCCTGGACGAGGCGCTGCGGGTGGGGCTGGCCCGGCACTATCCACAGTTGCGTGACTTCGAGCTGGCCGACTACAAGGTGCGCATCCTGGAGGGCAACCACGGCACCGGCGCGGTCACCCGGGTCCTGCTGGAAACGGCCAACGGCACCGGCCGCGACTGGACCACGGTAGGCGTCCACCCCAACGTGGTGGAGGCAAGCTGGCACGCCCTGGTGGACGCCCTGACCTACGGCCTAGCCCCCACCCGCGTCTGACAGCCTTCGCGATCTTGCACCTTCTGTCGTTGATTCACGGCTTATGCGCGGGCAGGAAGTGCAAGATCGCGAGGGGTGGGGAGAGTGAGGGTGGTGAGGACTGGGCGGTGGTCGCTGTTGGGGAGGGTGTGCACGCTGAGCGCGCGGACGGCGATGCGGCGGTCGACAAGCACGTGGTCGATCGTGACCGGGGGGATGAGATCGCCGTCGTACGGGCCCCAGGTGCCGGTCAGTCCCTCACCGGTGGCGTCGGCGGCGTCGACGTAGCCGGTGCGCAGCAGGGCGCGCAGCGGACTGTGGTCGAGAGTGGAGTTGAAGTCCCCGGCGAGGATTCGCAGTTCCCCATCCGGGGTGGCCGGTGGCTGGGCGGTCAGGTCGGCCCGCCAGGCGTCGACCTGATCCACTGCGTACGGTGCCGAGGGGTGGGCCGACTCGACGCGAACCGGAGGTGCGCCGGGGACGGCCAGCGTGCCGTACGCCTGGCTGAAGCCCCAGCCGCCACGGTTGTTCCGGATGCCGGCACCGCTGATCGGCCAGCGTGCGTAGAGCCCCGACCCGGGGGTGCCGTCCTGGGGGTTGAGCTGCCGGTGGGGGAGTAGTCGGTCGAGGCCGAGCCGGTCCAGGGCGGCCTGCGCGTCCGGGGTGAACTCCTGCACGGTGAGCACGTCGACGTGGTGTGTGCGGACCAGGTCGACGAGGGTCCGGGCGTCCCCGGCGCCGGCGAGTAGGTTGGCCGTGAGCAGTCGGACGGTGGGGCCGGTCGCCGCCGGTTGCGGGGCGGCCAGCGCCCGGGGCGCGACCACGCCGAGCAGCGCCACGGCGGCCAGTGCCGCGACCGCCGCCGACCACCAGCGCCGCAGGGCGACCGCGAGGGCGAGGGCCAGCACGCTCCATCCCGCAACGTACGGGGTGAAGGCGAGTGCCTGCACCAGCGGCCCCCGGTCGAGGCCGGCGATCCGGATCGCGGCCCAGGCGGCCACCGGTCCGACCGCCAACCAGCTGAGGACGGTGCCGACCCGCCGGAGGGGGCGTCGGAGCGGCGCGGTCGAGGTGTCGACGATCATGGCGGTCAGCCTAGTGGGAGCGGTCGACGCATTTCATGAATGGTGGTGCGCTCACCTTTCACAATTGACTGACGGCTGACCGACAGCTCACTAAATTGTGATCAACTATTGACGCCCGGCTTTTTATGGTGCTACGTTCCATCTGGTCTAAACGACGCAACTCTGAGTAGTAACCCCAGCTCAGGCGGGATGTGGATCGTCGAGGAATCCACTTCCTTTATCCGTCGTAAACCTATTTTCAGGCAATCATCCGTCCCGCCCCGCGGGTCGGCCGAATTCGCACGGTCACACAAGGGGGACCTGTCATGAACACATCCTTCCGACGTAAGGCGGCGGCGGTCACGTTCGCCGTCCTGGCGCTGACCCTAGCCGGGGGCGGGATCGCTGTTGCCCAGCCCTCGGCGAAGGCGCCGCAGCAGGCTGTCCAGCCGACGGCGAAGCGCGTGGACAACCAGCCGCCGGTGACGGCCGAGTCGGCGCGTAAGGCGCAGGCCGCGCTGAAGGCCGGTGGGGCCACCACCCTGGTCGCCACCACCGTCTACACGGTCGTCAACTCCAACGGCACCAAGGCCCGCGGCACCGGCACCGTGCTCAAGTACGGCCCCGGACAGTACGAGGTGCAGTTCGGCTACACCGTGTCGGCCGGCGCCTTCCTGGCGACCATCTCCCGCTCCGACTCCTGCTGCATCCCGCCGGCCGGAGAGGTCTCGGTCGCCCCGCGGCTGAGCACGCCCAACGCGGTCTTCATCCAGACCCGCAACTCGTCCGGCACCCCGGCCGACCTGGGCTTCACCCTGCTCACCCACACTCCCTGACGGAGTAGGGCCCGGCCCCCGCGTCTCGTACGCGGGGGCCGCACCCGTGCCCGCTCACCGTAGGCCGAGGCCGACCCGCCGGGTCGTCGACCGGCTAGCGCCTGGTCGGCCCGTCGGGTCGTCGACCGACTCGTGCCTGGTTGGCCCGCCGGTCCTTGACCGACTCGTGTCCGTCGTGTCCCTGCTGACCGGCTCGTGCCGGTCGTCCCCCGTCCGGGCGGTGCATCCCCGTCCGGCCCGCAACGGACCCGTCCGGCGCTCACAATCCGACGTTTGCCGGCCCCCCGCCACGGGAAGCAAGCACCGTGACGGACATCTCGGACACCCTGGCCAGCATGCCCAGCCCGGTCGATCAGGAACCGACCGGCGTCGAGCTGGAACAGACCCTCTTCGAGGTCAAACGCGTGATCGTCGGGCAGGATCGGCTCGTCGAACGCCTGCTCACCGCACTGGTCGCCAATGGGCACTGCCTCCTGGAGGGGGTGCCCGGCGTGGCCAAGACGCTCGCCGCGCAGACCCTGGCCACCGTGGTCGGCGGCACCTTCGCCCGGATCCAGTTCACGCCGGACCTGGTGCCCTCGGACATCGTCGGCACCCGGATCTACCGGGCCTCGAAGGAGACCTTCGACATCGAGCTGGGCCCGATCATGGCCAACCTGGTACTGGCCGACGAGATCAACCGTGCCCCGGCCAAGGTCCAGTCGGCGTTGCTGGAGGCCATGGCCGAGCGGCAGGTCTCGATCGGCGGGCGCAGCTGGCCGGTCCCGGCGCCGTTCCTGGTGCTGGCCACCCAGAACCCGATCGAATCCGAGGGGGTCTACCAACTCCCCGAGGCGCAACGCGACCGGTTCCTCATGAAGGTGGTGGTCGACTACCCCAGTGACGCCGACGAGCTGGCGATCCTCTACCGGATGAGCACCGACCGGCCGACCCCGCGCCGAGTGCTCGACGCGCAACGGCTGCTCGACCTGCAGGCCCGAGCGGAACGGATCTTCGTCCACCACGCCCTGGCCGAGTACGTGGTCCGGCTCATCCTCGCCACGCGTGACCCGGGCCGGTTCGGACTGGCGGAGATCGCGCCGATGCTCGCGTACGGTGCCAGCCCGCGGGCCACCCTCGGCCTGGTCGCGGCCGCCCGGGCCCAGGCGCTGTTGCGCGGGCGGGAGTACGTGCTGCCCGAGGACATCCGCGAACTGGCCGTCGACGTGCTCGCCCACCGGCTGGTGCTCTCCTTCGACGCGGTGGCCGACGGAGTGTCGGCCGAGAGCGTGGTCCGGCGACTCGTCGAGGCGGTGCCACCGCCCCGGCTGGCGAACGGACACCCGCAGCAGACCCCCGACCTGGCGACGGCATGAGACGCGCGAGTGTCGCCGTGCCGGCCGACCCCGGACTGGTCGAGCTGGCACCGGATCAGCGGCTGCGTCGCCTGGAGTTGACCGTCACCCGCCGGCTGAACGGCCTCCTGCACGGCCAGTACCGCGGTCTGCTGCCCGGCCCGGGCAGCGAACCGGCCGGCAGCCGGGAGTACCGGCCCGGCGAGGACGAGGTTCGCCGGATGGACTGGGCGGTGACCGCCCGGACCGCGGTGCCGCACGTCCGGCAGGTCGACGCCGACCGGGAACTGACCACCTGGCTGCTGGTCGACGCCAGCGCCAGCATGGAGTTCGGCACCGCCGAGCTGGACAAGCGCGAACTGGCCGTGGCCGCGGTCGCGGCGATCGGTTTCCTGACGGCCGGTGTCGGCAACCGCCTCGGCGCGCAGGTGTTGAGCGCCGACGGGGTACGCCGATTTCCGGCGCGCAGCGGGCGTACCCATCTGCTGGGCCTGCTGCGCGCGTTGCTGGCGGCCCCGCGTGCCACCGCGCCCGCCGACCGGTCGGGGCGCGGGCGGTCGGCGCAGCCGGAACTGGTGGACGGGCTCGACGCGCTGCACCGGACCGCCAACCGGCGGGGGCTGGTCGTGGTGGTCTCCGATTTCCTCGACGGTCTGCCCGACGACCCGGGCCAGCCGCCTCCGTGGGAGCGGACCCTGCGCCGGCTCGCCGTGCGGCACCAGGTGCTGGCGATCGAGGTGACCGACCCGCGCGAGTTGGAGCTGCCGGACGTCGGCATCATCACGCTGGTCGACCCGGAGACCGGCCGGCACCGCGAGGTGTGCACATCGGACCGTGGGCTGCGGGAACGGTACGCGGAGGCGGCCGTCGCCCAACGCGACCAGGTGCACCAGGCGCTGCGTCGCAGCGGGGCCGGCCACCTGGCGTTGCGCACCGACCGGGACTGGAGCGCGGACATCGTCCGGCACGTGCACGCCCAGCGCCGGATGGCCGCCGCGCCCGCCGGGGCGGCCCGGGGAGGTGCCGCGTGATCTGGCAGTCGCCGCTGCGTCTCTGGCTGCTCCTCGGGGTTCTCGCCCTGGTCGTCGCGTACCTGGTCGTGCAGCGGCGACGCGGCCGCTACGCGGTCCGCTTCACCAACCTGCGGCTGCTGGACCGGGTGGCGCCGCAGCGACCGGCCTGGCGCCGGCACGTCCCGGCCGGCCTGTTCCTGGCCATGCTGGCCCTTCTCGTGGTCGGCTTCGCCCGGCCCACCGCCGAGGTCCGGGTGCCCCGGGAACGTGCCACCGTGATGGTGGCCGTCGACGTGTCCACCTCCATGCTCGCCACCGATGTGGATCCGGACCGGCTGGCCGCGGCCAAGCAGGCGGCCCGCCGCTTCGTCGAGGGGCTGCCCGACGAGTTCAACGTGGGCCTTGTCGCGTTCGCCGGCAGCGCCGCGGTCCTGGTGCCCCCGGGGACCGACCGGGACGCCCTGGACGAGGGGATCGACCGGCTCGCCGAAGGGGTCACCGGGGTGCAGGGCACCGCGATCGGCGAGGCCATCAACACCTCGCTGGGCGCAGTGAAGGGGTTGGACAGCCAGGCGGCGAAGGAGCCGCCGCCGGCCCGGATCATCCTGCTCTCCGACGGGGCCAACACGTCCGGGATGGACCCGATGGAGGCGGCCGCGGACGCGGTCGCGGCGAAGGTGCCGGTGCACGCGATCTCCTTCGGCACCCCGTCCGGGTTCGTGGACCGGGGCGGGCGGCCGATCCAGGTGCCGGTCGACGGGCAGACCCTCAGGGCGGTCGCCGACGAGACCGGCGGGATGTTCCACGAGGCCAGCACCACCGACGAACTGCGCGCCGTCTACGACGACATCGGCAGCTCGGTCGGCTACCGCACCGAACGGCAGGACGTGTCGGCGCGGTTCATCGGCCTCGGACTGGTGTTCGCGATGGGTGCCGCCGCCGGCTCGATGCGGTGGTTCTCCCGACTGCCCTGACCGCCGCGCTCAACCGACGTCGACCGTGAGGAGTACGCATGGCAGTGCAGACCGGACTGGGCGAACCGCGCGGTCCCTGGTTCATCTCGCCGGAACTCGACCCGGACGGGCGCGGGTGGTGGGACGCGCCCGGGGCCGGTCGGGATCCGGGCGGGCGGCGACCGCGCCGACTCCTCGCCGCGCTGGCGGTGGTGGCGCTGTCCGCCGTGTCGGGTGCCGTGGCCGGTGGCGTGGTGGCCGGCCGGGACGGCGGCGCTGGCCCGGCCGCCGCATCCGCGGCACCGGTGCCGGCGGAACTGGTCACCGCCGCCGAGCGGACCGTGCCCGGCGTGGTGTCGGTGCTCGCCGGTGGTGGGAACGGCGCCTCCGCCACGGGTTCCGGGTTCGCCGTGGACGACCAGCAACACCTCATCACCAACGACCACATCCTGGCCAAGGGCGGTGGCGGGCCGGTGACGGTGGAGCTGCCCGACGGCCGCCGGTTCGCCGCCCAGGTCGTCGGCCGGGAACCGCGCAGCGACCTGGCGGTGCTGAAGGTGCCACCGTCGGCCGGGCTCAGCCCGCTGCCGCTGGCCAAGCCGGGCGCCACCCGCGTCGGTGAGCCGGTGCTGGCGGTGGGTTCGCCGCTCGGCCTGTCCGGGACGGTCACCGCCGGCATCGTCAGCGCGTTGGACCGCGAGGTGCGGCTGGGCAACAACCGGCACAGCGCCGTGCAGACCGACGCGTCCATCAACCCCGGCAACTCGGGCGGCCCGCTGGTGAACGCGCGCGGTGAGGTGGTCGGGGTGAACACCGCGATCGCCACGATCGACGGCAACGGCTCGATCGGCATCGGTTTCGCCATTCCCATCGAGCAGGTGCAGCAGACCGCCGACACGATCATCGGCAAGGGCGGCTGAGCTGCCCGGACGCCCGATGGGGCGGGCGCGACTGTCGGATATCCGGCCCGGCGGTATCGGGCCATGGAAATATTACGCTCGGTGTGAATACTGGCGGAGGTGGAGAGTCCCCTTCTTGCGGTCCTCCTGCTGGTGGGCCTGGTCATCGGATGTGCGGTGGGGTCGGCGTACGCCCGGGCGCGACGCGGGTGGGCCGATTACCAGACGGTGAAGAAGACGGTGCCCACGGCACGCCGTGGCGCCTGGTTGCTGATCCGTGGCGTCGCCGTGAAGGCGGCGGTGATCGGGCTGCTGCTCTTCGGTGCCGTGGCGTACGCCGCGGTGGGCGCCGACGACGAGACCGCCGGCCCGGCGCCCAGCCCGTCGACGACGCAGAGTGAGTCTGCGCACCGCTGACCTCCGGCGGGTCGTGGGGCGTTAGCCTCGGGGCGTGGACGACGGACTGCGGGTGACCGACCGGTGGGTCGTCCCCGCCGGCGAGCTGCGGGAGCGTTTCTCCCGCTCGTCCGGGCCGGGTGGGCAGGGTGTGAACACCGCCGACTCCCGGGTCGAGCTGAGCTACGACCTCGCCAACTCTCCGGCCGTGCCGGAGTCGGTCCGGTCACGGGCGCTGGCCCGACTGGCGAACCGTCTGGTGGACGGTGTGTTGACGATCGCTGCCAGCGAGCACCGGGCGCAGCTGGCCAACCGGGAGGCGGCCCGGGAGCGGATGGCCGCGCTGTTGCGGGAGGCCGCCGCGCCGCCACCGCCGCCTCGTCGGGCCACCCGCCCGTCGCGGGGCGCGAAGGAGCGCCGGCTGGCCGAGAAGAAGCGCCAGTCCCAGCGCAAGCGCGACCGTCGCGTCGACGGCGAGTAGCTCAATCGGTGCTCGGGCGGGGAGATCGCCATCTCACCGATGACAGAATCTGGAATCTGTCAGCCGAAGGATGTACGGTGAGTGGGTCACCCCAGGTGAGAGGAAGACCCATGGACATCCGCACCCTCGGCACGACCGGTCCCGCCGTCTCCGCGCTCGGGCTCGGCCTGATGGGCATGTCCGACCTCTACGGCGCCGCCGACGAGGCCGAGAGCATCGCCACCATCCACGCCGCCCTGGACGCCGGCATCACCCTGCTGGACACCGGCGACTTCTACGGCATGGGCCACAACGAGCTGCTGCTGCGCGACGCGCTCCGCGGCCGGGACCGGGACCGGGCCCTGATCAGCGTCAAGTTCGGCGCGCTGCGCGACGTCGACGGCGGGTGGAACGGCAACGACGTCCGACCCGTCGCGATCAAGAACTTCCTGGCGTACACCCTGCGTCGGCTCGGCACCGACCACGTCGACATCTACCGCCCCGCCCGCATCACCCCGGACGTCCCGGTGGAGGAGGTGGTGGGCACCCTGGCCGAGCTGGTCAAGGCCGGTCACGTCCGGCACATCGGCCTGTCCGAGGTGAACGCGGAGACGCTGCGCCGGGCACACGCGGTGCACCCGATCAGCGACCTCCAGATCGAATACTCGCTGATCTCCCGCGACCCGGAGGCCGAGATCCTGCCGACGGCCCGCGAGCTGGGCGTCGGGATCACCGCGTACGGGGTGCTCTCCCGCGGCCTGATCAGCGGCCACTGGACGCCCGGTCGGCAGACCGCGGGCACCGACTTCCGCAGCCACCTGCCCCGGTTCGCCGGCGCGAACCTGGACCGCAACCTCGCCCTGGTGGACGCGCTGCGCGCCATCGCCGAGGCGCGCGGCGTCACCGTGGCACAGATCGCCATCGCCTGGGTGCTCTCCCGCGGCGCGACCATCGTGCCGCTGATCGGCGCCCGCACCCGGGAGCGGCTCACCGAGGCGCTGGGCGCCTCGACGGTCACCCTGACCGAGGCGGACCTGGCCGCCATCGAGGCCGCCGTCCCCGTCGGTGCGGCTGCCGGCACCCGATACGACGAGGCGCACATGGCGCACCTGGACAGCGAGCGCGCATGACCACCCGGCCGGGGCACGACCACCGGCCGGGGGTCGTGCCACGGCCGTCCCGGCGGTCAGGGAGGCTGGGCTCATGAGCGACGCCACCGCGCTGACCGCCGACCGCATCCTCGACACCGCCGAGGAGGTGCTGCGCCGGTACGGGCCGGCCAAGGCCACCGTCCTGGACGTCGCCCGCGCGTTGGGCGTCAGCCACGGCAGCGTCTACCGGCACTTCGCCAGCAAGGCCGCGCTCCGCGAGGCGGTGGCCGAACGCTGGCTGGCCCGGGTCTCCACACCGCTGATCGAGGTGGCCACCAGCCCCGACGCCGCCCCGCAGCGGCTGCGTCGGTGGCTGGCCGAGCTGAGCGGCACCAAACGGAGGATGGCCCGGGAGGACCCGGAGCTGTTCGACAACTTCCACCAGCTCGCCACGCTCTCCGAGGGTGCGGTCGCGAACCACCTGGAGGTGCTCGCCGGTCAGCTCAGCATGATCGTCGCGGACGGGGTGGCGGCCGGTGACTTCGCCGTGCCCGACGCGGCGGTGGCCGGGCGGGCGCTGTTGCAGGCCACCGCTCGCTTCCACCATCCGTCGCACCGCAGCGAGTGGAGCGAACCCGGCCTCGACGACGATCTGGAGGCCGTGGTCGCGCTGCTCCTCGACGGGTTGCGGTCCCGCACCGCCTAGGCGCCGGCCACCCGTCGCAGCCCGGACCGGAGCCCGATCGCGACGGCTCTACGCCGGCAGGAGTCGTTCGCACTCCGCGATCAGGCGCGCTCGCAGGGGTTCGGCGCGTTCCGCGAAGGACCGCTGGGCCTGGACGTACTCGTGCCTGCCGTCGACGGTCTCCACCCGGACCGGCGGGTAGCCGAGGCCGGACAGGTCGTACGGGCTGGCCCGCATGTCCAGCGTGCGGATGTCCCGGGCCAGCTCGAAGCAGTCCGCGACCAGCTCGGACGGCACCAGCGGGGACATCTTGTACGCCCACTTGTAGAGATCCATGTTGGCGTGCAGACAGCCCGGCTGCTCGTGCGCGTGCTGCGTCTCCCGGGTCGGGGTGAGCAGGTTCAACGGCCGGGCCGGCGGAGTGAAGAACCGGTACGCGTCGAAGTGGCTGCACCGCACGCCCCGCTCCTCGACGATCGCGGCGGTCCGCTCCGGGGTCAGTCGCAGCGGCCACGCGTTGTGTCGCAGCTCCTCGCGGGTCTGCCGGTAGACCATCGCCCACTCGTGCATCCCGAAGCAGCCGAAGTGCGGCGTCCGCCCGGCGGTGGCCGACAGCAGGCCGCGGATCCAGGCGATCGACTCACCGCGCCGCGCGCGTACCCCATCGGTGTCGACGGTGACCCCGGCGGCGGTGGCGCGGTAGTCCCGGCCGAACTCGGCCGGATCGGCATCGTGCAGCTCGACCCCCGCGCCCGGATGCCACCGGCGCAGCTGGGCCGGGCGGTGCGAATAGTAGGTGAACAGGAAGTCGGCCACCGGATGCCGCTCACCCCGCCGACGGCGGGCCAGGTGTGGGGTCAGCCACACGTCGACCCGCTGCTCGTGGGCCCGGCGGCGGGCCTGCCAGGCCGCCACGTCGAGCACGGCGGGGGAGAGGGCGGCGGTCACGGACCCCAGGGTACGACCGCTGCCCACCCGCCGGTCAGGGCATGTCCACCCGCACGCCGGCGGAGAACACCCCGCTGCGCAGCTCCAGCTGCCGGGGCGGGTCGCGCCCGTCGACGGTGAAGACCAGCGGCAGCACCACCCTGCTGCCGGCGGCCACCGGATCGGCGAAGACGTCCCGACCCAGGTTCGCCGACCGGGTGGCCGACTCGTCGGTGCTCACCCAGCGCCCGCCCGGCAGGTAGGCCCGTTGCAGCTGGCCGTGCCAGGGCTGCTGGGCACCGGTGATGTTGCGCACCCCCACGGTGGCCTGACAACGCTGACCGGACGCGGGAGCCGCACCGCCGCCGTCGGCCGACCGGGCCGTGCCGGGCGCGCCGCAGGACATCCGGTACACGGTGAACTCGAACGCCGACTCCCGCAGCGGCACCCCCATCGGCCCGGAGACACCCGTGCCCCGCCACGCGCCGCTGGTCGGCTGCTTCTGGGTGTCGATCGCCGCGACCCGCCGGGTCGCCGTCCAGCCCGCCGTGCCGACCACACCGGCCAGCACCGCCACGGCCGCACCGACCAGCAACCAGACCGGCGGGGTACGCCGACGCCTCGGCGGGGTCGGGGTGGCCGGGCGCGGGTAGATCGTCCCGCGTCCGCCGTCAGATCCCGCACCACCGGCCAGGGCTGCGGCGGTCAGCCTGCGCCGCCCGCGGCGCCACCGCCACAACCCGACCGCGCCGGCGGCGATCAGCAGCAGGACGGCCAGCCCGGCGAGCAGCACCGGGTACCGCCGCCACGCCGGCGCCTCGGAGACCTCGGCCGGGGCCGCGGCGCCGTGCCAGGTGGCGGTGGCGCAGTCGTACGGGCGGCTGCCGTCGCTGGTGAACGCGCAGGCCGGCGCGGTGAGTGGTTGGCCGGGCGCGGTCGCGGCGAGCGCGGTGCCCAACGTCGTGCTGCTGTGCGCGGGCAGCCGCAACCGCCAGGTCACCTCGTTGGCGGAGCCGCCCCCGGTGGGCCGACCGCCGGCCGTGATCGCGGTGGCCGAGGCGCCGGGCGGCAGCTCCTGGCGGACGGTCGTGTCGATGGGTGAGTTACCCACGTTGCGGACGTGGATCCGGTATCTCGGCGCCGGACTGCTCTCCGGGGCGACCGCCACCGTGACCGGCTGCGGGAGCCTCGCCGCCGGCGTGGGCGAGGGCGGTGCCACCGCCGGCGGCGCCGAGGGTGGGGTGGGTTCCGCGCTCGCCCGTGCGGCCACCGCCACCGGTGACGCAGCGCCGGGGACCGGTGGCGTGGCCGCTGCCGGTGGTCGTGGCGTGGCCGCCGCCGGTCGTGGCGTGGCCGCCGGTGGTCGTGGTGCGGCTGCCGCCTCCTCCGGTGCCGCCGATGGCAGCGCCGGCAGTGCGGCGAGGATGCCGAGGCAGTGCACGAACACTGCGAGGGCTCTGTGGTGTCGTGTCGATGCAGGCATACGAACGAACCTCCGGAGCCGACGCTAGGGGCGCGTCACCTCCGTGCGGGTACGAAGTGCGGAAGTCGGCCCCGGTCGCCACCGCCTCGGGTAGGGTGCGCGCCCTGACGGGTTGCGCACACCCGGCGGCCCGTCCTGGCCGCTGAGCGGGTCGGCGGGGCTAGATTGGCCGGGTGCGTATCGCTCGTTTCGCTCATGCCAAGGGAATGTCGTTCGGTGCCGTCGAAGGCGAGCCGGAGGCCGGGCCGCAGGGCCTGACCATCGCCGAGATCGAGGGCCACCCGTTCGGCAATCTCTCCTTCAGCGGGGCCCGCTGGGCCCTCTCCGACGTCCGGCTGCTCTCGCCGATCCTGCCCAGCAAGGTGGTCTGCGTCGGTCGCAACTACGCCGACCACGCCGCCGAGCTCGGCAACGAGGTGCCCAAGGAGCCGTTGCTCTTCCTCAAGCCGTCCACCTCGGTGATCGGCCCCCGGGACGCCATCCGGCTGCCGATCTTCTCCAAGCAGGTCGAGCACGAGGCGGAGTTGGCGGTCGTGATCGGCGCGCCCGGCGCGCGCCGCGCCGACCGGGCCGCCGCCGAACGCGCCATCTTCGGCTACACCTGCGCCAACGACGTCACCGCTCGGGATCTCCAACGGTCCGACGGGCAGTGGACCCGGGCCAAGGGCTTCGACTCGTTCTGCCCGATCGGCCCGTGGATCACCACCGGGCTGGACGTCTCCGATCTGGAGATCCGCTGTGAGGTGGGTCGCAACCCGGAGGAGATGGAGGTACGCCAGCTCGGCCGGACGAAGGACATGGTCTTCGACGTGCCGGGTCTGGTGTCGTACATCTCGCACGTGATGACGCTGCTGCCCGGCGACGTGGTGCTCACCGGCACGCCAGCGGGGGTTAGCCCACTTGTTGAGGGGGATACGGTCACCGTGCGGATCGAGGGCATCGGGGAGCTCAGCAACCCGGTGGTCCCCGTCGCCTGATCCGTCGGATGCCCCTGTTTCCGCAGCTCAAGGGCGGTTCGGGGGGATCGGATTTGGCCTGTCGGCACCGGGAGGGTAAAGTTCACTCCCGGCGCCGCAAGGGGCCGATGGGGTATGGGGTAATTGGCAGCCCGACTGATTCTGGTTCAGTTAGTCTAGGTTCGAGTCCTGGTACCCCAGCGCAGCTGGAATTCGCGAGAATTCCGGACGCTGGATTCTGACGGAGTTCGACTCCGCCCCTCCGGGGGTGGAGAGCGGTCTCTGGTAGAGTGCAGCTCCTCCGCCCGCAAGGGTGGGGGAGCAGAAGTGGTTCTGGCCCCGTCGTCTAGCGGCCCAGGACGCCGCCCTCTCAAGGCGGTAGCGCCGGTTCGAATCCGGTCGGGGCTACATCGTGCACGGCCCGTCTCACCGGGTGAGGCGGGCTGTTTCGTGTCCGGGATCCGGCCCCCTGTGCGGCCCGCACCCCGTGCAAAGCACCCGACGATGGTGCCGCTAGACTACAGCGGCACCGCTCGTGAGGGCGGTGAACAGGAAGTTCTGGCCCCGTCGTCTAGCGGCCCAGGACGCCGCCCTCTCAAGGCGGTAGCGCCGGTTCGAATCCGGTCGGGGCTACAAACCAAAGGCTCACCTCGCTCCGCGAGGTGAGCCTTTCCCGTCCCATCCCCCGCCGACCCTCGGTGATCATGAGGTTAGCGGGCGCGACACTCCGTCGCTCGTCACGCTAACCCCATGATCACCGAGGGCCAGGGTGGGTCGGGGTCAGGGTGGGCAGGGTGGGGGTTAGAGGCCGGAGAGGCGTTGGCCGGCTCTTACCACCGCCATGGCGTGGCGTTCGCCGGGGCGGCGGCCCAGGCGTTCGATGGGGCCGGAGATGCTCACCGAGGCGATGACTCTGCCGGTGCGGTCGCGGATCGGAGCGGAGACGCTCGCCACACCGGCCTCTCGTTCGGCGACGCTCTGCGCCCAGCCCCGGCGGCGGACCTCGGCCAACGTGCGGCCGGTGAACTTGCTGCGCGGCAGCAGGGGCATGACCGCCTCCGGCGGCTCCCAGGCCAGCAGGATCTGGGCCGCGGAACCGGCGGTCATGGGCAGCACCGAGCCGACCGGGACGGTGTCCCGCAGGCCGCTGGCGCGTTCCGCCGCCGCCACGCAGATGCGCTCGTCGGCGCGGCGCAGGTAGAGCTGGGCGCTCTCCCCGGTGGCGTCGCGCAGCGCGGCGAGCAGCGGCTCGGCGGCGGTCAGCAGGACGTCCGGGGCGGCGTTGGCCAGCTCGCCGAGCCGGGGGCCGGGGCGCCATCGGCCCTGGGTGTCCCGGACCAGCATCCGGTGGATCTCCAGTGCCTGCGCGAGCCGGTGCGCGGTGGCCCGGGGCAGCTTCGTGCGCTCAACGAGTTCGGCCAGGCTGGCGCCGTCGACGCAGGCGGCCAGGATGACCACCGCCTTGTCGAGAACGCCGACACCGCTCATACTGTGTCCCACAAGCCGAAACTTACCTCCCAGAATTTAGGATGTCCAGATGGTGGGAGTCACTCAACCGAGGACCCTGGCCGAGAAGGTCTGGGACGCGCACGTCGTACGGTCCGCCGCCGGTGAGCCGGACCTGCTCTTCATCGACCTGCACCTGCTGCACGAGGTGACCAGCCCGCAGGCGTTCGACGGGCTGCGGCTCGCCGGGCGCCGAGTGCGCCGGACCGACCTGACCCTCGCGACCGAGGACCACAACACCCCGACCGGGTACGACGACCCGGCGTTCCGCCTCCGCCGTGGTGACCTGCTCACCATCGCGGACCCCACGTCCCGGACGCAGATCGAGACGTTGCGCCGCAACTGCGCCGAGTTCGGCGTGCGGCTGCACCCGCTCGGTGACGACAACCAGGGCATCGTGCACGTGATCGGCCCGCAGCTCGGGCTCACCCAGCCCGGCATGACGATCGTCTGCGGCGACTCGCACACCGCCACCCACGGCGCGTTCGGCGCGCTCGCCTTCGGCATCGGCACCAGCGAGGTGGAGCACGTGCTGGCCACCCAGACGCTGCCGCAGAGCCGGCCGAAGACCATGGCCGTGACCGTCACCGGCCAGCTCGCCCCCGGCGTCACCGCCAAGGATCTGGTGCTCGCGCTGATCGCGCAGGTCGGCACCGGCGGCGGTCGCGGACACATCGTCGAGTACCGCGGCGAGGCGATCCGCGCCCTCTCCATGGAGGGGCGGATGACGATCGCCAACATGTCCATCGAGTGGGGCGCCAAGGCCGGCATGATCGCGCCGGACGAGACCACCTTCGCGTACCTCAAGGGTCGGCCGAACGCGCCGCGGGGCGCGGACTGGGACGCGGCGCTCGCGTGGTGGCGGACGCTGCCCACCGACGAGGGCGCGCGCTTCGACGCCGAGGTGACCCTGGACGCCAGCCGGATCACGCCGTTCGTCACCTGGGGCACCAACCCGGGGCAGGGTGCGCCGCTGAGCGCGCCGGTGCCCGACCCGGAGGAGTTCACCACCGACTCGGAGCGCACCGCGGCCCGCCGCGCACTGGAGTACATGGATCTGCGCCCCGGCACGCCGCTGCGGGAGCTGCCCATCGACGTGGTCTTCGTGGGCTCCTGCACCAACGGGCGACTGGAGGACCTGCGGGCCGCCGCCGATGTGCTGCGGGGCCACCGGGTCGCCGACGGGGTCCGGATGCTCGTGGTGCCCGGCTCCGCCGCCGTACGTGAGGCGGCCGAGGCCGAGGGACTGGACAAGGTCTTCGCCGACGCGGGCGCCGAGTGGCGGTTCGCCGGCTGCTCCATGTGTCTGGGCATGAACCCCGACACGCTCAAGCCGGGCGAGCGTTCCGCCTCCACCTCCAACCGCAACTTCGAGGGCCGGCAGGGCCGGGGCGGGCGTACCCATCTGGTCTCCCCGCCGGTCGCCGCCGCCACCGCCGTGGTCGGCCGGCTGGCCGCCCCCGCCGACCTGTAGAAGGGACTCCAGGAGATGGACAGGTTCACCACCCACACCGGTACGGCCGTGCCACTGCGGCGATCCAACGTGGACACCGACCAGATCATCCCGGCCGTGTACCTCAAGAGGGTGACCCGGACCGGTTTCGCTGACGGGCTCTTCAGCGCGTGGCGGGAAGACCCGGCATTCGTGCTCAACGATGAATCCTATTCCGGGGCGTCGATCCTCATCGCCGGCCCGGAGTTCGGCACCGGCTCATCTCGGGAGCACGCCGTCTGGGCACTGCGGGACTGGGGCTTCCGTGCCGTCGTGGCTCCCCGCTTCGGCGACATCTTCCGCGGCAACGCCCTCAAGGAAGGTCTGCTGCCGGTCGAGTTGGAATTGAAAGCCGTCGAGGAGTTGTGGGACCTCGTGGAGGCCGATCCGACCACCCCGGTGACCGTCGACCTGACCGCCCGTCAGCTCCGGGCGGGCGACGCGAACTGGTCCTTCCCGCTGGACGACTTCAGCCGCTGGCGGCTGCTGGAGGGCCTGGACGACATTGGACTCACCCTCCGCAACGCCGCCGACATCGACTCGTACGAGGCGCGTCGACTGCCGTTCCTGCCCTCGGTGGCATAGCCGTACGTCCGACCGCACAGCCGATTTCACCCCTACCGGCCCGACCGGTAGGGGTGAATCCGTTACGACACAAGGGCTTTTTTCCACCGAATGTTTGTGTCCCGGCAGCACAGGGCATACCGTGCGCGCAGAATGGCTCGCGTCGAGTCAGTTGCACAATCGGGAGGAAGTCGTGAACAAGGCCGAGCTCATCGAGGCGCTCGCTGTTCGCCTGGGGGACCGGAAGATGGCGACGGCCGCGCTCGACGCGGTCCTCACCGAGGTCCAGGCGGCGGTCACCAAGGGCGAGAAGGTGGCGATCACCGGATTCGGAGCATTCGAAAAGCGTGTGCGTGGCGCGCGAACAGCGCGCAACCCGCGTACCGGCGAGGCGGTGAAGGTCAAGAAGACGTCCGTGCCGACCTTCCGCCCCGGCGCCGGCTTCAAGGAGATGGTGGCCAGCGGCAAGGTGCCGAAGGCCACGGCGGCGGTGAAGAAGACCGCCACCGCGACGGCCAAGACCACCGGCACGAAGGCGGCCGGCACGAAGGCCACCACCGCCAAGGCGGCCAGCAAGAAGACCGCCCCGGCCAAGGCGAGCAAGAGCACGACGGCGACCAAGACGGCCGCCAGCAAGAAGACCGCCCCGGCCAAGGCGAGCAAGAGCACGACGGCGACCAAGACGGCCGCCAGCAAGAAGACCACGGCGGCGAAGAAGACCACCGCGGCGACCAAGTCCACCACGGCGAAGAAGACCACCGCGGCGGCGAGCAAGAGCACGGCGGCCAAGAAGGCGCCCGCGAAGAAGGCTCCGGCCAAGAAGGCGGCCAGCAAGCGCTGACCAACCCTGTCGAAAGGGCGTCCACCCGTGCGGTGGGCGCCCTTTCGGCGTACCGGAACCGTTGACCGGGTCGGTCCGCGCGCGCAGAATCGCCGTGCCGGTCCCCCTCCGCCGGCCCGCCGACGGGAAATGGGGCGCCGGTGCGCTACCGCCAACTCGCCAGCGCGTCGCTCGCGCTGGGCGTACTCCTGCTCATCGACGTGCTGCGGGTATGGCTGCCCGGCATCATCACCATCTTCGGTCAGGCGGCGTCTACGCCCGCCGAGCTGATGGGCGCCTTCGCCCTCGGCTGGTTCGTCCTCGCGCTGGGAGCACCGGCGGTGGTCCGCCGGGTGGGCGCCCGTCCGGTCACCGTCGCCGCGGCCGTCGTGCTGGCCGGTGCCCGCCTCGCCCTCACCGCCACTCCCGGCGGACGTGCGCAGCTCTGGTTGGCCACTGCCGGCCTGCTGGCCGGGCTGGTGTGGCTGGTCGGTGTCGCCGCCGGCACCGACCGGCCGGTGCCGGGCCTGGCGCTGGGCCTGGCGGTCAACGCGGCCGTACACGCGGTGCTCGACACCGTCGACCTGGTCTGGCGGGGCGACTGGGTGGCCTGGCTGCTCAGCGCCGTCGCGGTGACGCTGTTCCTGCTCGCTACGACGGTGCCCGCCCCGCCGGCCAGCCGCAGCGGGGCGGGGGCCTGGCTGTTGGCCGGGCCGGCGTTGCTGCTGGCCGGCATGGTGGCGCTCGCGCCGGCGCTGGCCCAGACCGGGATGTCGTACCTGGTCGGCGGCGGCGGCGTGGCCCGCTCTCCGCTGTTCGGGATGGCACCGGTGCCGGTCGCCGTCGCCGGATTCCTGCTCGCCGCGTTGACCGCGCCACCCCGCCGGTGGGGTCGGGTGCTCGGCCCGGTGGCGATGCTGGCCGGCGCGGTGCTCTTCGCCCTCGACCGGGGTGACCTGCTGCTCCCGGCCGTCGGTCTGGCGGCCGTCGGTCTCGGTGCCTGCCTGGCCCTGACCGACGACGCCGGCGCCACGGGCACCAAGCCCGCGGGCGCGGCCGGCAGCGCCGACGTCGCGGGCACGGCCGCCGACGAGGCGGGCGGCGCGCGGTGGGCGGCCCGTCGGGGGTACGCGGCCGCCGCCGGGATGCTCGTCTTCGCGCTCGGAGCGGTCCCGCCTACGACCTCGGTTACCCCAACGCGGCGGTGCCGGTGCTGGTCGCCGCTCTGGTGGCCGTGGTGGCGTTCATTGCCCGCCCCGCCGTACCCCGGGTCGCCGGGCCGTTTTCGCCGTTGCGGGTCACCGCGTCGGTCACCGCGCTGGCCCTGCTGGCGCCGCTGCTCGCCGACGAACTGCCGGTGGCCAGCAACCGGGACGGCCCGCCGCAGCGGCTGACCGTGGTGGCGTACAACATCCGGATGGGTTTCGGGCTGGACGGCCGCTTCGACCTGGCCGGGCTGACCGGCGCGATCGAGCGGCAGCGGCCCGACGTGGTGCTGCTCAGCGAGGTGGACCGGGCCTGGCTGCTCAACGGCGGCCACGACACCCTGGACCTGCTGTCCGATCGGCTGGGCATGCCGTACGTCTTCGGGCCGGCTGCGGACCCGGTCTGGGGCGATGCGGTGCTCAGCCGGTGGCCGGTGCGCGATCCGCGGACGCTGCCGCTGGCCGCCGTCGGCGCGCCCACCGGAGCGCAGGCCCTCGCCGTCACCCTGGACCTCGGTGACGGCGTCCGTACCGCCGTGGTCAGCACCCACCTGCAACCGCCGCCCGGCCGGGGCCCGGTGGTCCAGGCCCGCGCGGTCGCCGACTTCGCCATCGGGTACGCCGACGGCCGGCCGCTGGTGGTGGCCGGTGACCTGAACACGCAGCCGGGCGACGAGGCGTTCGCCAAGTTCACCGGCGTCGGCCTGATCGACGCGTTGGCGGCGGCCCGACCGTTGGCGACGAGTCCCGCCGACGACCCGCGGGAGCAGATCGACCACGTGTTCGTCTCGCCCGGCCTGAGCGCGACCGGCCCGGTCGCGCCGCGCGGCACGGCCAGCGACCACCTGCCGGTCGCGGTGACCCTCACCCTGCCACCGCGCTGAGGTCGGCTACAGGCGGTCGGTGGCGAGCAGCCGGTCGGCGGTGAAGGCGAGCAGCCAGCCGCCGCCCTTGGGCGTGGTGAAGTCCTCGTCGGCGCGACCGGACAACCGCTCCAACGCGCCCGGCAGCACCTTGCCCTGGCTGCACACCGCCGCCTGCCCCCCGGCGCGGGCCAACTCCAGCACCCGGGCGGCGGTGGCGAGCACCTGTTCGTCGGCCTGCTGGCCCGGCTGGGGCTCGTCCAGGTCGCCGCAGATCTCGATGGGCAGGTCGAGCAGCGCGGCGGCCGGATCGAGGGTCTGCACGCAGCGCCGCGGTGACGCGGACACGAGTCGGTCCGGCCGGACCAGGGCGATCAGGCCGGCCAGGGCGGACGCCTGGGCCCAGCCCTCGGCGTCCAGGGGGCGCGCCGTGTCGGGGCCGGACCAGGTGGCGCGCTTGCCGGCATGGGCGTGCCGGACCAGCGCGACCGTCGCGGTCACCGGTGGCAGCGCCGCGAACGCGGCCAACACCTCGGCGTCGTGCGGGTAGCTGACCAGCCGGATCGCGTCGTCCACGGCGAGCCACCGCATGTCGTCCACCTCGGTGCCCGGCTGGAAGCCCCCGGTGGCCACGGCGAGCATCGACCAGTAGTCGACAAGCTTGGCCTGGCCCTCACTGCGGTAGCGCACCGAGGGCAGCCGTACCTGCGGCACGCCCCGTACGTCGGCCTCCTCGGCCACCTCGCGGACCGCCGCGGCCAGGGGGTGCTCGCCGGGCTCCAGCTTGCCCTTCGGCAGCGTCCAGTCGCCGTAGCGGGGGCGGTGCACGACGCAGACCCGTACGCCGTCGTCGGACGGCCGCCAGGCCACCCCGCCGGCCGCCCGGATGCCGGTCACGGCAGCCAACGGGTCCGCCGCCGTCGGGTCGCCCGGTGCCACGCGGCCGGGAAGCGGGCCCGCATCCGGCGCACCGACTCCCGTTCCCGTTCGGCCAGCCGCCCGGCGGTGACCGCCAGCTCGTGGTCGTCCGGCCGCTCGGCGGCGAGCTCCAACCAGGTCTCCGCCGCCACGGCGGCGTCCTGGTGTTCGCCGAGCACGTCCTGCACGCCGGCCAGCGCGCGGGACAGCTTCCGTGCGGCCGTGTCGACCGCCGGGGACACCGCGTTGACCGCGTACCGGGCCTGCTTGCCCTGCTTACGGACGGCGTGCCAGCGCTCGTCGGGCGAGGACGGGCCGAGCCCGTCGACGCCCCCCGGCCCGCTCAGCCGCCGCCAGGGGCGGGCCACCAGCTTGGGCAGCGCCCGCGCGGCCGGTTTCGCCGCCCGGCCGGTGAGCCGGGGCGCGCGTGCCGCCAGCACCAGCGCGTCGACCAGGGCCAGGTAACGCGGGGAGCGCAACGCCTCGTCGATCGCGGTGTGCGCCACCCGTTGTCGCGCGGCGAGCGCCTCGTCCAGCCGGTCCACGGCGGCCGGGTCGAGCGGGTCGGCGCCAGCGGTACGCCGTAACCGCGCCCGCAGGACCTCGGCGTCGCGGGCCGCGCCGAGCACCCCGGCGATCCAACGCAGCTCGTCGCGCAGCGGCCGGGCCCAGCTCCTGCGCACCAGCGGCTTGAAGGTGCGCAGGTCGCTGCGCAACCGCCGACAGGCCACCCGCATCTGGTGCACGGCGGTGTCGCCGCCGGCGGCGGGAGCGCGCAGCCGCACCAGCGGATCGTGCGCCAGCAGCCGGCGTACCTCCTTGCGAACCGCCTCGGTCACCACGTCGCCGGCGCTCGGGTCGGACGGCAGCCCGGCCGGCCCGACCAGGTCCGGTTCGGCCTGTGCCGCCGCGCCCAGTGCGCGGACGTGCTTCGGGACGAACGAACCGCCCCGGGCGCCGGCCTCCCGCAGCACCGCGCCGGCCCGGTCCAGCAGTTCCCGGTCACCGGCCTTGAGTTCCACCTCCAGCTCGCGGAAGCCGCCGGTGGTGGTGCCGGCGTCGTCGAGCACGGTCACCCGGTCGTCCACCACCTCGGCGAGCACCGTGCCGGCCCGGTCGCACACCTCGTGAGCGTGCCGCACGGTGCGGACGACCGTCACCGGTGCCAGCGGCGCGCCCCGGTGCAGGGCGGTGACCAGCTCCACCAGTTCCGGCGGCGGTTGCCCTTTCGGCCCGGGGCGGGACACCTCGTGCCGGACGCCGGGCGTGCCGGTGGGCAGCTTCACCGTCCAGGGCAGCTCGTCGCCCCTGCGGTGCCGCAACGACGCGCCCGCCCGGGCCAGCCGCAGGTCGACCGTGTCGAGTAAGCGGGCGACCAGCGTCACCGAGGGCAGCGACCGGACCCGACCGCTGGCGGGGGCCACTGCGGACAGGTCCGGCAGTACGAAGGTGTCGTCCACCTCGTACTTCTGCTCCTTCTCCACCATCAGCTCACCCTATGCCGCGATCGGTCAGCCGGCCGTGCCACCGACGCGGCGCAGCAGCAGTTCCTGCAGGTGCGCCCGGGCCGCCTCGTCGCCGCTGGTACGCCGGGTCCAGGTGCCGTCGCCGGCCAGCTCGAACGCGTCCACGTCGGGGCTCATCGCGGCGGTCAGCACGTGATCCAACTCGGCTCGGGCGATCGGGTCGCTCACCTGCACCAGCGCCTCCACCCGGCGGTCCAGGTTGCGGTGCATGAGATCCGCCGAGCCCATCCAGAACTCGGCCTCGCCGTTGTTGCCGAACCGGAAGATCCGGGAGTGCTCCAGGAACCGGCCCAGGATCGAGCGGACCCGGATGTTCTCCGACAGCCCCGGCACCCCCGGGCGCAGCGTGCACATGCCCCGGATGAGCAGGTCGACGTGCACACCGGCCTGGGACGCCCGGTACAGCGCGTCGGTCACGCCCTCGTCGACCAGCGAGTTGACCTTGAACTGGACCAGGCCGGGCATGCCGAGGCGGACGTGTGAGATCTCCCGCTCGATGCGCTCGATGAGGCCGCTGCGGATGCCCTGCGGCGCGACCAGCAGCCGACGGTACGCGGTCTGCCGGCTGTAGCCGGTGAGGACGTTGAACAGGTCGGTGAGGTCGGCGCCGATCTCCGGGTCGGCGGTGAGCATGCCGAAGTCCTCGTACAACCGGGCGGTCTTGGGGTGGTAGTTGCCGGTGCCGATGTGGCAGTACCGGCGGATCTGGTTGCCCTCCTGCCGCACCACCAGCGCGGTCTTGCAGTGCGTCTTGAGCCCCACCAGGCCGTACACCACGTGGCAGCCGGCGCGTTCCAACGTACGGGCCCAGCCGATGTTGGCCACCTCGTCGAAGCGGGCCTTCACCTCCACCAGCACCACCACCTGCTTGCCGGCGGCGGCCGCGTCGACGAGCGCGTCCACGATCGGCGAGTCACCGCTGGTCCGGTACAGGGTCTGCTTGATGGCCAGCACGTTCGGGTCGGCGGCGGCCTGCTCGATGAAGCGCTGCACGCTCGTCGCGAACGAGTGGTACGGGTGGTGCACCAGGATGTCCCCGTCGCGCAGCGTGGAGAAGACGCTGCGCGGCACCTCGCCCTCGGCGAGACGGGGATGGGTGGCCGGTACGAAGGGCGGGTCCTTGAGATCCGGCCGGTCGGCCTCGCCGTACACCTGCCACAGCGCGGAGAGGTCCAGCAGCCCGGGCACCCGCAGCACGTCCTGGTCGTCCATGTCCAACTCGCGGACGAGCAGCTCCAGCACGTGGTCGGAGATCGACGCGGCGACCTCGAGGCGGACCGGCGGGCCGAACCGGCGCCGGGCCAGCTCCCGCTCCAGGGCCTGGAGCAGGTCCTCGTCGCGGTCCTCGTCGACCTCCACCTCGGCGTTGCGGGTGACCCGGAACAGGTGGCACTCGACCACCTGCATGCCGCTGAACAGCTGCCCCAGGTGCACCGAGATCAGGTCCTCCACCGGCAGCATCCGGACGCCCGGCTGGTCCCGGTCCACCCGGACGAAGCGGGGGACGTTGTTCGGCACCTTCACCCGGGCGAACAGTTCGGAGCCGCCGTCCGGGTCACGGACCGCCACCGCCAGGTTCAGCGACCGCCCGGAGATGTACGGGAACGGGTGCGCCGGGTCGACCGCGAGGGGCGTCAGCACCGGGAAGATGTGCTCCCGGAAGTAGGTGCGCAGCCGCTCCCGCTCGGGATCGCCCAGCTCGGCCCAGCGCAGAATGCGGATGCTCTCGTCGGCCAGCTTGGGCAGCACGTCGTCGCCGAAGCAGGCGGCGTGCCGGGCGCCCAGTTCGGCGGTCTTCTCGGCGATCAGCTCCAGCTGGGTACGCAGGGGCAGCCGGTCCCCGCCGCGTACCGGCAGGCCGGCGGAGAGCCGCCGCTTCAGCCCGGCGATGCGCACCATGTAGAACTCGTCGAGGTTGCTGGCGAAGATGGCGAGGAACTTGGCCCGTTCCAGCAGCGGCGTGCGCGGGTCCTCGGCGAGCGCGAGCACCCGCGCGTTGAAGTCGAGCCAGGAGAGCTCCCGGTTGAGGAACCGGTCCTCCGGCAGCGGCGGGGGCGCCGACGCCTCGTCGTTCTCCTCGACGCCACCGGTCGGGGTGGCCTGGACTCCACCGGCGGCCGGACCGTCCGTCTCGGTCGGCGTGCCGGCGGAGTCGAGGACCTCGTCCAGCCCGGAGGAGGCCGCGCCCGGGTCGTCGCCGAGCGTGTCGGCGCGGGCGGCGCCGGCGCGTTCAGCTCGGGACGGGCGGAAGCGGCCGTCGGCACCGCGGATGCGGGTGCCGTTCAGGGGGTCGGTGGCGGGAGGGGTGGCCGGGTGCTCGCGAGGGGTGCTCACCCGCTCATAATCACCCGATTCGGGTTAACGCAAAATGAACTTGGCCCCGCCAGCTCAGATCATCGTCGGCAATGTCACCCGGACGACCTCGCCGTCGGGGTCGGTGTCGATGTGCAGCCGCTGGCCGAGCCGCAGTAGCCGCAGCCCGGACGCATCGAACGCCCGCGCGGGGAAACGCAGCTCGGTGCCGTCGTCGAGCAGCAGGACACCGCTGCGCGTCGCCGCGTCGTAGCTGGCCACCGTGCCTTGCATGCTGGCACCGTACACCGGTGGGTCAGCTCGCGGAGGCGGCCGGGCAGCCGGCGTCGAGTAGCGCCGCCGTGCGCGGCCCGAGCCCGAGCCGGGCGGCGGCGCTCAGGTCCGCCGCCGTGTCCACGTCGCGGCGCAGGCTGGGCCAGTCGCCGGTCAGCGGCAGCGCCCCGCTCGCCGCGTGCGCCGCCGCCGAGCCCACCCCGAAGCGCGGATCCAGCGCGACGCCGGGCGCCGCGGTGAGCAGCACGGTCCCGCCGCCGGGCGCGTCCGGCACGAACCGGCGTACCCCGTCCCAACCGGTCTGCGCCGCGAGCCGCGGCCCGGGCGATTCCGCCGCGAGCAGCGGCCCGGGCGATTCCGCCGCGAGCAGCGGCCCGGGCGATTCCGCCGCGAGCAGCCGCCCGGGCGATTCCGCCGCGGGCTTTTCCGCCGCGAGCAGCGCCGCGGCCAGTTCGGCCGGGCGCAGCGCCGGCAGGTCGGCGGTGAGCCCCGCCACCCAGCCGGCGGGCCCGGCCGCCGCGCCGTGCCGGAACGCGGCGTTCAGGCCGGAGTCCGGCTCGTCGGCCAGCACCCGAGCACCGGTGGCCCGGGCCACCGCGGCCACCCGGGCGTCGTCGGTGACCACCCGGACCTCGGCGACCGCCGGGCAGGCCAGCACCGCGCGTAGCGTGTCGGCCGCCAGCGCCAGTGCCAGCTCCTCGTGCGGTACGCCCGGCAGCGCGCCCCGCAGCCGGCTCTTCGCGGCGGCGAGACGCTTCACCGGCACCACCACGGCCCACCTCGGCTGACTCACGTCCGCAATCCTGCCAGCTGGACGGTGGGACCCTCGCTGGCCGTACCGGGGGCGAGCAGGCATGATTTCCGCTGCGGGTGTCGCGGGCGGTGCTCGCGGCGGGTCGGGGCGCGATGAGGAGGCACAGTGGCACGCCGGAGGCTGGGGTTCTGGCAACGGTTCGCCGTGGGGCTGGTGAAGCCGGTGATGACCGTGTGGACCCGGCGTACCTGGCGCGGCCAGGAGCACCTCGCCACCGACCGGGGCGTGATCGTCGTCGCGAACCACATCTCGCACGCCGACCCGCTGGTCTCCGCGCACTTCGTCTACGACTCCGGGCGCTGGCCGCAGTACCTGGGCAAGGCCAGCGTGTTCCGGGTGCCGGTGGTCGGCTGGATCCTGCACCGCTGCCTGCAGATCCCGGTCGAGCGCGGCAGCGTGGACGCGGTCCGCTCGCTGGGCAGGTCGGTCGCCGCGCTCAACGAGGGCGGCGCCGTGGTGATCTACCCGGAGGGCACCACCACCCGGCAGCCGGAGCTGTGGCCGATGAAGGCCAAGACCGGCGCGGCCCGGCTGGCGCTGGCCACCGGCGCGCCGGTGGTGCCGTTGGTGATGTGGGGGCCGGAGCGGATCTTCGACCCGCGGACCAGCCGGTTGAACCTGCGCCCCCGGATCCCGGTGACGGTGGTCGCCGGGGAACCCGTCGACCTGAGCCGGTGGGCGGACGCCCCGCCGACCCGGGCGACCCTTGAGGAGATGACGGACGCCATCATGCTGCGTTTGCGGGACATGCTCGCCGAGATCCGTGGCGGCACCCCGCCGCCGCTGTGGGAACGACCGGCCCGACCGTCCGCCCAGCCCCAGCAGGGCGAAGCCGCATGAGCGGCCACGTCGCGGTGCTCGGTGCCGGCTCCTGGGGCACCGCGTTCGCCAAGATCCTCGCCGATGCCGGGCGGGACGTGACCGTGTGGGCCCGCCGCGCGCCGGTGGCCGAGAGCATCCGCGCCGAGCGCCGCAACCCGGAGTACCTGCCGGACCTGCTGCTGCCGGCCCGGGTCACCGCCACCGCCGACGCCGTCGAGGCGATCACCGGCGCCGAGCTGGTGGTGCTGGCCGTGCCGTCGCAGACCCTGCGGGGCAACCTCGCCGAGTGGGCCGGGCACCTGCACCCCGAGGCGACCCTGGTGTCGCTGATGAAGGGCATCGAGCTCGGCACCACCAAGCGGATGAGCGAGGTCATCGTCGAGACCGCCGGCGTGGCCGCCGATCGGGTGGTGGTCGTCTCCGGTCCGAACCTGGCCCCGGAGATCGCCGCCGAGCAGCCGGCCGCCACCGTGGTCGCCGGAACGAACAGCGACCGCACCGTGCTCGTGCAGTCCTCGATCCGGACGCCCTACCTGCGCCCCTACACCAACGACGACGTGATCGGCTGCGAGCTGGGCGGCGCGGTCAAGAACGTGATCGCCCTGTCGTACGGCATCGCCACCGCGATGGGTTTCGGCGACAACACCCGGGCCATGCTGATGACCCGGGGCCTGGCCGAGACGGCCCGCCTCGGTGTGGCGCTCGGTGCCGACCCGATCACCTTCGCCGGCCTGGCCGGCATGGGTGATTTGGTCGCCTCCTGCTCGTCCCCGCTGGCCCGCAACCGCACCTTCGGTGAGCACCTGGGTCGGGGCGAGACGTTGGGGCAGGCCCAGGCCGCCACCCGGCAGACCGCCGAGGGCGTGAAGAGCTGCCTGGCGATCCGCGACCTGGCCCGCGCGCACGGCGTGGAGATGCCGATCACCGAGCACGTCGAGCGGATCTGCCACGAGGGGATGGACCCTCGCCTGGCCGTGGAGACCCTGATGAGCCGGACCGCCAAACCCGAGTCGTACGAATGAGGACCCGATGACCGAGCTGGGCGACGGCACCCGCTGCGTACGCGCCGGACTGCCCGAACCGGCGCCGGGGGATCCGTTCCTGCCGGGGCCGGTCTTCGCCGCGCCGTACCACCTCGACCCGTGGCAGGGCCCCGCCGGCTCGCCGAACGGCTACGGCCGACCCGACAACCCGACCCGACGTCTCCTGGAGGCGGCCGTGGGCGAGCTGGAGGGCGGTGACTGCCGGGTCTTCGCCACCGGCCAGGCGGCCATCACCGGCATGCTGTTCACCCTGCTCCGCCCGGGGGACACCGTGCTGCTGCCCAGCGACGGCTACTTCCCGGTCCGGGCGTTCGCCACCGCGGTGCTGGAGACGATCGGCGTCCGGGTGGTCTTCGTGCCGACCGTCGGGCCGTACCCGTCTCTGGAGGGCGTCCGGCTGGTGCTGGTGGAGACGCCGGCCAACCCGGGCCTGGACGTGGTCGACGTGGCGGCCCTGGCGGAGCGGGCGCACGCCGCCGGCGCGCTGCTCGCGGTGGACAACACCACCGCCACCCCGCTCGGGCAGCGACCACTGGACCTCGGCGCCGACCTGGTGGTCGCCTCCGGCACCAAGGCGCTCACCGGCCACTCCGATGTGCTGCTGGGTTACCTGGCCAGCCGGTCCGCCGATCTGATCGAGGCGGTGACGCTCTGGCGTACCACCACCGGGGCCGTGCCCGGCGCGTTCGACGCCTGGCTGGCACACCGGTCGCTGGCGACCCTCGACCTGCGGCTGGCCCGGCAGAGCGCGAACGCCGCCGCCGTCGCCGACCTGCTCGCCGGCCGGCCGGACGTGACCGGCGTGCGCTGGCCGGGGCGGCCGGACGACCCCGCGTACGCGGTGGCGTCGGCGCAGATGCGCCGGATGCCCGGGGTGCTGTCGTTCGACCTGGGTGACGCCGACCGGGTGAGCCGTTTCGTGGAGGCCGCCCGGTTGGTGGCGGCGGCCACCTCGTTCGGTGGCCTGCACACCACCGCCGACCGGCGGGCCCAGTGGGGCGACGACACGGCCCCCGGCTTCGTGCGGCTCTCCTGCGGCGTGGAGGACACCGCCGACCTGGTGGCCGACATCGCGGCCGCGCTGGACACCGCCGGGCCGGTCTCCGGGGTCTGATGACAATCACCGATCGACCCGCCCTCGTGGGCCGGCTGCGCGCCGCCGGCTGCGTCTACGCCGAGGACGAGGCGGACCTGCTGCTGGCGGCCACCGATGATCCGGCGACGCTGGCCGACCTGACCGATCGTCGGGTGGCCGGCGAACCGCTGGAGTACCTGCTCGGCTGGGCGGAGTTCTGCGGGCTGCGGATCGCCGTCGACGCGGGCGTGTTCGTGCCGCGCGGTCGGACGGCCCTGCTGGTCGACGCGGCGGCCGCGCTGACCGGTCCAGCCCCGGCCGTGGTCGACCTCTGCTGCGGCTCCGGGGCCACCACGGTCGCGCTGGCGCACCGGCTCGCTCCGCGCTGGCTGGCCGCCGCCGACATCGACCCGGCGGCGGTGGCGTGCGCCCGCCGCAACCTCGCCGGGCTGGCCGCCGAGGTGTTCGAGGGGGACCTGTTCGCCCCGTTGCCGCCGCGCTGGCGCGGTCAGTTGGACCTGGTGGTTGCCAACGCCCCGTACGTGCCGACCGACGCGGTGGCCCTGATGCCGCCGGAGGCACGGCTGCACGAGGCCCCCGTGGCGCTCGACGGCGGCCCGGACGGGCTCACCGTGCTGCGCCGGGTGGGCGTCGACGCGGCCGTCTGGCTGGCCCCCGGTGGACACCTGGCGGTCGAGGCCGGCGAATCGCAGGTGGACGCGCTCTGCGCCGTGTTCAGCGCCGCCGGGCTGGTGCCGAACGTGCGGCACGACGAAGACCTGGACGCCACCGTGGTGACCGCCCGCCGCCCCGGCTGAACCGGTCCACCAGCGCTCTGGGGCTCTGGGGCTCTGGGGACAGCACTTCAGGGGTGTCACCGCCGCAGGGCCGGTACCCCCGGCCGGGCTGCGGTGGGCGGCGTGGCGGGGGAGAGGGCGTGGCACTAGCCTCGGCTCACACTCATGAGGGCGGGAGGCGGTTTCGGTGGGCAGCGCAGGGGTGCCGGTGGTCGTCGGGCTGGACAACGGCGGCACCAGCAACAACGCCACCGTGCTGACGGTGGACGGCCGGTTCCTGGTGGACGGGCTGTTGGAGATCCCCAGCGAGGTGCGCGAGGGGCCGGAGGCGGCGATCGAGGCGCTCGCCCGGGCACTGGACGGCGCCCTGGCGCACACCGGGGTGCCGCGGGAGCTGGTCCAGGCGGTGGGGCTGGACACGCCCGGCCCGGCCAGCGCCGCCGGCGTCATCTCGTCGCGTGGCTCCACCAACTTTTCCCAGCCGGCCTGGCGCGGTTTCGACGTGCGGGGCGCGCTGGAGCGGCGTCTCGGCCTACCGGTGATCTACCACAACGACGGCAACGCGGCGGCGCTCTACGCCCACCACGTGTTCTTCGGCGCCGACGCGATGAACCGGTCGTCGGTCGCCGCGATCGTCGGCACCGGGCTGGGCGGCGGGGTGGTCGAGAGCGGCCGGGTGATCGCCGGCGCCGCCGGGATGGCCGGGGAACTCGGCCACGTGCACATCCCTCTGAACGGACTGCTCGGCCCGGGGCAGCCGGAGCCCGACTGTGCCTGCGGCTTCACCGGCGACGTGGAGAGCGTCGCCTCGCTGACCGGTATCGAGCACAACCTGCTGCCGTACTGGCTGACCCGCTACCCCGACCATCCGCTGGCCGCCGAGCCGGTGGCCCGGGCGGCGAAGCTGGTCCGGGGGTACGGCGAGCGCGGGGACGCGCTGGCCCGGGACCTCTTCACCCAGCAGGCCATGGCGTTGGGCCGGCTGTTCACCGTGGCGGCCAACTTCACCGATCCGCACGCGTACTTCGTCGGGGGCGGGGTGGTGGAGGCGGCACCGGAGTTCCGCGACTGGTTCCTGGCGACGGTCCGCGAGCACACCGTGCTCCGGGAGGAGCAGGCGGCGGTGGCCACCTTCGCCCTGGTGCCGGAGCGGGACATGGCCGGCGCCCGGGGCGTGGCGATCGCCGCCCTGGAGGCGCTGCGCACCGTGCCGGAGTCCCGTCCGCTGGTCGCCTGAGCCGGCGGCCGTCGAGCGCCCGCGGTGCGCCGGTCGACGGCCCGTGCGGTGGCCCGGACGGCCAGCGCGGCGTCGACCGGCGCGCGCCGGGGGACCGGTCAGCCGAGGGGCGGCGCCTGGGCGAAGGCCGCCCAGGCGGCCGGGGCGAACAGCAGGGCCGGGCCGGCGGGGTCCTTGGAGTCGCGGACGGCCACCAGCCGCGGGATCGCGGCCACCTCCACGCAGGCACCCTCGTCGCCGCTGCGGCTGCTCTTGCGCCACGCCGCCGCGGCCAAGGCCGCTGTGATCGTCGGTGTCATCGGTCCTACCGTCCCTTCAGGACTGACAGGAGCATCGCCCGGCTGTCCGCCGGGCTGAGCGCCACGCTGCGCAGGTGCTCCATGATCTTGGTGCAGGTACGCGTCTCGCCGGCCCGGTCGAGGATCATCTGGCCGGCGACGGTCTCCACCGAGGCGATGATCGGGTCCTCCGGGTCGGCGAACTCCAGGATGTGCAGTGAACCCCGGGTGCCCCGGTGGTAGCCGGCGGAGAGCGGGATCACCTGGACGGTGATGTTCGGCAGCTCGGCCATCTTGACGAGGTGGCGTAGCTGCCCGTCCATCACCGACTGGTCGCCGACCGGGCGCAGCAGTGCGCCCTCGTCGATGATCGCGTCGAGGATCGGCGGATCGTCACCGGTGAGCCGCTGCTGGCGGTCGAGCCGGACCTTGACCCGTTGCTCCACGAGGTCGTCGCCGAGGGTGTGTGGGCCGCCGCGCATGACCCCGCGGATGTAGTCGGCGGTCTGCAACAGGCCGGGCACCACCGAGGGCTCGAAGTTGGCGATGGCGGTCGCCTCCGCCTCCAGGGCGATGAAGTCGATGGTGCGGGGGTCCAGCAGGTACGAGTACGACACCCACCAGCCCGGTTTGCGGGCGTCCTTGGCGAGCTGCACCGCCGATGCCACCTCCTCGGCGGCCACCCCGTACGAGGTCAGCAGGGCGCGGACGGTGGCCGGGGTGATCAGCGTCTGGGCGTTCTCGTACCGGGAGAGGGTGCTGCGGGTGCTGTTGATCTCATCCGCGGCGGTCTCCAACGTCAGCCCGGCGGCTTCCCGGTGGTGGCGCAGGGCGATACCGAGCCGGCGGGCACGGGCGGTCTTCGGGGCCATGCATCGATGGTCGCACACATTTGTGGGAACGTCTGCATGAGAGAACGTCGATGAGAGTTGCATTCACGGCTGTACACGTGTCAATCTGTTATGGCGTCCTCACCGCCGGTTGTCGTGGCGACGGTGGTGGTGAGCGACCGGAGGGGATGGGGCGCGCGGTGATCGGGTTTCTCCCCCGTGCCCGATCGCCGCGTGCCGCAGCCATCCCCGCCCACCGGAAGGAGACGACGTGCGTGACGGTCCGCAGCCCCCCGCCGTGCGGCCGGGCGGCCGGGGATGACCCGCTTCCTGGTGGTGCTCACCGACGTCCGTGCCGTCGACGGCATCGAGCGCAACGAGCGGACCGCCCCCGAGCGGCGTCGGCAGGTCGTGGGCGCCAGCAGTCGGGAGGCCGCCGACCGGATCGCCGGAGCCTTCATGGCGCTGGGCATGGTCCGCGCCGGCCGACAGCGGGTCAAGGTGATAGCGGTCGGCCGCCGGCACTCCCGGGACTGAGCAGACCCGCGCGGAGGATCTACCGTCACGCACCGTATATGCTCTGTTGACCGATTGCCGTGTCTTGCCGTGGCTCGCCGGGTATCGCCTCGGCCTATCGCCACGCACAGTAAGGTCAACCGGGTGAGCGCCACCGGCGAGCACGACCAGCCGCAGTCGCGTACGAAGAGGTGACCGGAGTGACCACCCCAGGCAAGACCCGTGTGGCGATCGTCTTCGGCGGCCGCAGCCCGGAGCACGGCATCTCCTGCGTCAGCGCCGGCAGCGTGTTCGGCGCACTCGACCCGGACGAGTACGAGGTGGTGCCGGTGGGCATCACCCGGGCCGGCCAGTGGGTGCTGACCAGCGGCGATCCCGCCCAGCTCGCGATCAACGCCCGCCAGTTGCCGGAGATCACCTCCGACTCCGGCGACGACGTCGTGCTGCGCGCCGACCCCACCGGCAACGGGCTGATGGTGCTCGACCCGACCGAGGGCCCCCGGGTGCTCGCCGACGTGGACGTGGTCTTCCCGGTGCTGCACGGCACGTACGGCGAGGACGGCACCATCCAGGGAATGCTGGAGATGGCCGGCATCCCCTACGTGGGCGCGAACGTGTTCGCCTCCGCCGCCGCCATGGACAAGGAGTTCACCAAGAAGCTCTGCGCGGTGGAGGGCATCCCGGTCGGCCCGTACGCGGTGCTGCGCAACGGGATGACGCTCAGCGAGCAGGACAAGGACCGGCTCGGCCTGCCGGTCTTCGTGAAGCCGTCCCGGGCCGGTTCGTCGTTCGGCATCACCCGGGTCACCGACTGGGCGCAGCTCGACGCGGCGGTCGCCACCGCGCGACAGTTCGACCCCAAGGTCATCATCGAGGCGGCCATCGTCGGCCGCGAGGTCGAGTGCGGTGTGCTGGAGGGCGAGGCCGGCGGCGCGCCCGAGGCGTCCGTCCTGGCCGAGGTGCGCGTCGTCGCCGACCACGACTTCTACGACTTCGAGGCGAAGTACCTCGACGACTCGTGCGAGTACGACATCCCGGCCGGGCTGCCGGACAAGGTGACCCGCCAGGTGCAGGAGTACGCCGTCCGCGCGTTCACCGCCCTGGACTGCGCCGGTCTGGCGCGGGCCGACTTCTTCGTCACCCCCGAGCTGGACGTCTACCTCAACGAGATCAACACGATGCCCGGGTTCACCCCGACGTCGATGTTCCCGCGGATGTGGGCGGCCTCCGGCCTGGAGTATCCGAAGCTGGTCAACCGCCTGATCCGTACCGCCCAGCGGCGCGGCGTCGGCCTGCACTGAGG
Organism: Micromonospora sp. NPDC050695; assembly: GCF_040654415.1. Lineage (NCBI taxonomy): Bacteria > Bacillati > Actinomycetota > Actinomycetes > Micromonosporales > Micromonosporaceae > Micromonospora > Micromonospora sp. NPDC050695. The sequence continues at coordinate 183,715 of NZ_JBFAHZ010000003.1, read as the reverse complement.
CCGCCAGGCCCCCGCCCGCGCCGAGCCGGCGCGGGCCGGGTCAGGTCAGCCCTGGCAGCCGGCGGGGATGGTGCCGCCGGAGGGCACCGAGGCCACGATCGTGCTGGAGATCGGCGCCACCCACTGCAACGGCTGTTCGTAGGAGCGCGGGATGCGGACCGTGACCGGCGTCTCCCGGTCGACCGTGGTGAGCACCGTCGCGTCGCCCTGTTCGACCGGGTGCCAGCAGACCGAGTTCACCCGCCAGACCTCGTCGGTGGCCGGCACGGTCGGTTCGGTGCCGCCGCAGGCCAGCGTGAGGGCCGGGTCGCCGTACGCCGCGTTCTGCTCCGGGCCGGCGGTGACCGGGCGTTGGGCCAGGTCGCGGATGGTCTGCGGCAGCTGGGAGACCAACGCGCGGCAGACCGTGGCCGGGCGGGCGGCCAGCGCCGGGGCGGCCATCTCCACCGGGGCGGAGGACTGCGCCCGGGACGCGCTCGCGGACGGGCTCGGCGCGGCGGCCGGCGTGTCCGGAGAGAGCTTCGCGAAGGCCAGCACCGCGATCAGCAGGGTGACCGGCAGGGCGATCAACGTGGCCAGCAGCGCGGCACCGCGAATCGTCCGGTCCCGGCCGCCCGGCGCGTCGACGTCCGGGTCGCCCGGCTCGCGGATACCGTCAGCCGGCTCGGCCGCGCCGCCGGCCGCGCCGCGCGTCTCGTCGTCGTCCAGAGCAGCGGAGGAGGTCGTCATCTCGTCCACTTACAACCGCACCACCGAACACGTGAGGGTGCGGGTGATGCCGGGCACCATCTGCACGTTGCTGACGATGAGTTTGCCGAGCTCGTCGACGGTGTTCGCCTCGGTGAGCACGACCACGTCGTACGGCCCGGTGACGGCGTCGACGCGTACCACGCCGGCAAGGTCCGCGATGAGACCGGCCACGTCACGTGCCCGGCCGACCTCGGTCTGGATGAGGATGTACGCCTGTACCACGACTCGACCTCCGTCCGTCGCCGCCGCGGGGCGGCCCGAAGGGTGAAACTACCTTACGGAGCAGGTCTGATCCCTATCGGTGGTCAAGGAGCAGCGGTGAGCGAGCGCGGCGGTGCCGGGCGGAACGGACGGGACGCCGGCGGTGCCGCCAGCGTGGCCGGGATCGGCGAGTTCGGGCTGATCGGGCGGATCACCGCCCGGCTCCCGGTCGGGCCGACGACCCTGCTCGGCCCGGGTGACGACGGGGCGGTGGTGGCCGCGCCGGACGGTCGGGTGGTGGCCTCCACCGATGTGCTGGTCGACGGGCGGCACTTCCGGCGCGACTGGTCGTCGGGGCGTGACGTGGGCCACCGCGCGGCGGCCGCCAACCTGGCCGACATCGCGGCGATGGGCGCCACCCCGACCGCCCTGCTGGTCGCTCTCTGTATGCCGGCGGATCTGCCCACCGGCTGGGCGGAGGAGTTGGCGGACGGGCTGGCCGCGGAGGCGGGCACGGTCGGTGCGAGCGTCGTCGGCGGGGACATGTCGGCCAGCCCCACCCTGACCGTGGCGGTCACCGCGCTCGGTGACCTGGACGGCCGGCCGCCGGTGGTGCGCTCGGGAGCCCGTCCGGGGGACGTGCTCGCCCTGGCCGGGCGCACCGGGTACGCGGCGGCCGGGTTGACCGTGCTCACCCGCGGCTTCCGTACGCCCCGGCTGCTGGTCGAGGCGTACCGGCGGCCGGTCGTGCCGTACCGAGCCGGGCCGCAGGCCGCCGGGCTGGGCGCCACGTCGATGATCGACGTGTCGGACGGTCTGCTCGCGGACCTGGGGCACGTGTCGGCGGCCAGTCGGGTGGCGATCGACGTACGGCGCGACGCGTTCGAGGTCCCCCGGCAGATGGCCGACGCGGCGCAGGCGCTCGGCGTCGACCCGTACACCTGGATCCTGGCCGGTGGCGACGACCACGCGCTGGCCGCGACCTTCCCCCCGGCGGTGGCGTTGCCGCCGGAGTGGCGGCCGATCGGTCTGGTGACGGACGGTGCCGGGGTGACGGTCGACGGCGCGCCCTACGACGGCCCGACCGGCTGGGACCACTTTCGGTGAGGCCCGGCACCCGCCGTACCCTGGACACCGTGAGTGATATCGAGATCCGGCTGGTGCGGTTCGACGCACCGGTGGCGCAGCAGTTGATCCGTGACGCGCTGGCCGACCTCGGTGCCCGCTACGGCGGCACCGGCGACGACACCCCGTTGGCCGCCGCCGAGTTCCAACCGCCGCACGGCGCGTTCCTCGTCGCCTACCTGGCCGGCGAGCCGGTCGGCTGTGGGGGCTGGCGCAGCCACGGCGCGGACAGCGCGGAGCTGAAGCGGGTGTACACCGCTCCGGCGGCCCGTGGGCGGGGTGTGGCCCGCCGCGTCCTCGCGGCGGTCGAGCGTTCGGCCCGTGAGCAGGGCCGCAAGCGGATCGTCCTGGAGTGCGGCGACAAGCAGCCCGAGGCGATCGCCATGTACACGGCCGCCGGCTACGAGCGGATCCCGAACTTCGGCTTCTACAAGGACGCGGAGGGCTGCGTCTCCTTCGGCCGCACGCTCTGACCGGCCGGGCTCAGCCGGTCGTGATCCGGATCTGCGCGACGGCCCGGGTCGCCGCTTCGGTCGCCTCCGCCGGATCGGCACCCCAGGCGAGCACCTGGCCGCTGCGCCGGGCCGACGAGGTGACCTCCGCCACCTCATCACCCACCGTCACGGCCACCCCGACGTCCAGCACGCCGGGCACCCGACGGGCCGCGCGCACCCCGTCGACCGCGGTCACCGTGCCGGGAGCGGCGAGCAGAAACTCGATGGCCGCCGCGCCACTGGGCCGCGCCGGCAGCGCGGGGCGCTCACCCCGCAGCGTCCGCAGGTACGCGAGGACGAACCCGCACTCGTAGGCCAACGAGATCAACCCGGCGATCAGGTCACCGGGCAGCCGCGCGGCGCACTCCACCAGGGCCGGGCCATCGGCGGTACGGATCCACTCGCTGTGCAGCACACCGGTGCGGAGGCCGGCCGCCGCGGCCAGCCGGCAGGCCACCTCGATCAGGTCCCGGCGGGCGTCGTCGGGCAGCACGGACGGGACCGTGTGCCCGGTCTCCACCGGCCACCGGCCGGCCAGCACCCGCTTGTCGGTGACGTTGGCGAAGCGCACCTCGCCGTCGGCCAGCAGCAGTTCCACGCTGTGCTCGGTGCCGATCAGCACCTGCTCGGCGAGGACGGCGGTGGGCAGGCCACGGGCGGTGGCGTCGGTGGGCGTCTCCGGGTCGGCGGTGGCGGCCCAGGCGGCGGCGATCAGCGTCGCGTCGGGGACGATCTGCACGCCGAGGCTGCCGGCGCGGCGGGTCGGCTTCAGCACGCACGGCCCACTCTGCCGCTCGGCGAAGGCGACCGCCTCGGCGGCGGTGCCGACCAGCGCGTACGCCGGGTTGAGCAGGCCCGCCGTCGCGGCGAGCAGCCGCATCCGGTGCTTGTCGGTGAAGGTCTCGGCGGCGTCGACGCCGGCACCGGGCAGGCCGAGCGCGTCGGCGAGCTGGGCGGCGGCGAGCACCCCGTACTCCTGGCCGGGCGCGACCAGGCGCGCGGCGGCCAGCGTCGGTTCGCGGGCGAGCAGGCACCGCGCGTCCAGGCCGGTCTGGTACTCCGCCGCCACCACCCGGGAGACGTACGGCAGTGCCGCGCAGTGTCGTTCGAGATCGCGGCTGCGGATCAGATCGGGCTCCTCGACCACGACCACGCTGCCGTCGGGCAGCACCTCGCCGAGCCCGCGCAGCAGGTCCAGCGCGGCGCCGATCATGACCAGCTCGTCCCGGCCCAGGTCCAGCCGCACCCGTCACCCCTCCACCGGCCCGGACCGGACGCCGGGCGCAGCGCGACACTAACCGGGCGGCGCCGTGCGGTGATCGCCTCGTCGTCTACTCGTCAGCGAGCCGTACGCACATACGACAGAGCCGGCGGACCGTAGAGGTCCGCCGGCTGAGCCGTATGTCAGAGGTTGGTGCCGCGCGTCAGGCGCGGGTGACCTTGCCGGCCTTGATGCACGAGGTGCAGACCTGCAACTTCTTGGTGTTGCCGCCACCGGCCGGGGTACGCACCGACTGGATGTTCGGGTTCCAGCGGCGGTTGGTCCGCCGGTGCGAGTGGGACACGTTGTGGCCGAAGCCCGGTCCCTTGCCACAGACGTCGCACACGCTAGCCACGGGATACTCCTGGGATTGATACGTTCATGAGGTCGCCGGCAGGTGCTGCCCGGGCAACCTGGTCAGGTTACCCGATGACCCACCGACCCGGCCAACCGGCCCGGTCCAGCGGACACGCCGGACGAGTCCGACGGGTGTCAGCCCGCGCCAGTAGGCTTCTGGCCGTGCTGGACACCCTCGACGCCACCGCGGTTCGCCGCTGGTGTGCGGGTGGCCTGGCCGCGCTGAAGCGCCACCAGGGCGAGATCGACCAGCTCAACGTCTATCCGGTGCCCGACGGCGACACCGGCACCAATCTGGTGCTCACTCTCACATCGGCGCAGCAGGCTCTCGCGATGGACCTGGACACTCTGCCCGACAGCGGGTCGACCGCGCACGGGCACGCGTCGCGGCTGATGGCCCAGGGCGCGCTGCTCGGGGCACGAGGCAACTCCGGGGTGATCCTGTCGCAGATCCTGCGCGGCTTCGCCGATGCCGTCGCCGCCGTGCCGGCGGTGCGCGGCCGGGAGTTGGCCGTCGCGCTGCGGGCCGCGACCACCGCCGCGTACACCGCGGTGAGCCGGCCGGTGGAGGGCACCCTGCTCACGGTGGTCGGCGCCGCGGCTGGCGCGGCCGAGCGGGCGGACACCGACGACCTGTGCGTGGTGGCCCGCGCCGCGGCGCGAGCGGCGGCCGAGGCGCTCGCCCGGACTCCGCAGCAACTGCCGGCCCTGGCCCGTGCCGGCGTCGTCGACGCGGGCGGCAAGGGTTTGTGCGTGTTGCTCGACGCCCTGGTCGAGGTGCTCACGGGCGAGAGCGCCGTGCGGGCCGCGCCGGCCCCGCGCGCCGCGCGACCGGCGGCCACCGCCGCCCGCGAGACCGGTTCCGAGGAGTACGCCTACGAGGTCCAGTTCCTGCTCGACGCCCCGGCCGAGGCGGTCGCCGCGATGCGACGGACGCTGGACGCGCTGGGCGACTCCCTGGTCGTCGTCGGCGACGGGCGTGAGCCGGACGGCACCTGGAACGTGCACGTGCACGTCAACGACGTGGGCGCGGCGGTCGAGGCGGGCGTCGCTGCGGGCCGCCCGTACCGGATCTCGGTGACCCGCTTCGCCGACCAGCCGGAGCCGTCGCCCGGCCCGGCGGCGGAGGGCCGGGCTGCCGTGGTGGTCGCCACCGGCGTCGGGATCGCCGAGCTGTTCGCCGCGGAGGGTGCCACGGTGGTGCCGGGCAACCCGTCCATCGGGGAACTGCTGGACGCGGTGCGCAGCGCCGACGCCGCCCGGGTGGTGGTGCTGCCCAACGACCCCGACACGGAGGCCGTGGCGAGTGCGGCGGCCCGCGAGGCACACCGGTACGGCATCAAGGTGAGCGTGGTGCCGACCCGTTCGCCGGTGCAGGCACTCGCCGCCCTCGCGGTGCGCGACGACACCCGCCGTTTCGAGGACGACGTGATCGCGATGGCCGAGGCGGCCGGCGCCTGCCGCTACGCCGAGGTCTGCCACGCCAGCCGGGAGGCGCTGACCGTCGCCGGTCCGTGCCAGCCCGGCGACGTGCTGGCGCTGGTCGAGGGCGAGGTGAACCTGATCGGCACCGACCTCACCGACATCTGCGCCGCCGTGGTCGACCGGATGCTCGGCGGCGGTGGGGAACTGGTCACCCTGCTGGCCGGGGTGGACGCCCCGGCCGGGCTCACCGACGCCGTCCGCGCGCACGTCGCGCGGCGCTGGCCGTTCGTCGAGGTGCACGCGTACCCGGGCGGTCAACCGTTCTATCCACTGCTGGTGGGGGTCGAATGAGCGAGCCGTCCACCGTGGACACACCGCTGAAGAAGCTCGTCGGGGACAAGACGGCCAAGGCGTTGGCCTCGTACCTCGACCTGCACACGGCGGGTGACCTGGTCTACCACTTCCCACGCCGCTACGACGAGCGCGGCGAACACACCGACATCCGCTCCCTGGACGTGGGCGAGCAGGTCACCGTGCTGGCCCAGGTGCAGCGCACGGCGGTTCGCCCGATGCGGCAACGCCGGGGCAACCTGCTGGAAGTGACCGTCGGCGACGGCTCCGGCGGCCTGCTCACGTTGACCTTCTTCGGCAACCAGGCATGGCGCGAACGGGAGCTGCGCCCCGGCCGGTGGGGGTTGTTCGCCGGCAAGGTCACCGAGTTCCGGGGCAAACGTCAGCTCAACGGCCCGGAGTACGTCCTGCTCGGCGAGGGCGGCGACGGTGAGGCAGCGGTCAGCGACGAGATCGAGGAGTTCGCCGGCGCCTTGATCCCCGTGTATCCGGCCGCCGCGGCCGTGCCGACCTGGGTGATCGCCCGTTGCGTCCGGGTCGTCCTGGACACGTTCACCCCGCCGGAGGACCCGCTGCCGGCCACCGTGCGGGCCAGCCGCAACCTGGTCGACCTGGGTGCCGCACTGCGGGAGATCCATCGGCCGTCCGCCAAGGAGGCGCTCTACCGGGCGCGGCGGCGGCTCAAGTGGGACGAGGCGTTCGCCGTGCAGCTGACCCTGGTGCAGCGCAAGCACCGGGCCGCCGACTGGCCGGCCCGGCCCCGCCCGGCGCGCCCCGGCGGGCTGCTGGACGCCTTCGATGCCCGGCTGCCGTACGAGCTGACCTCCGGTCAACGCGAGGTGGGCGAGGAGATCGCCGCTGATCTGGCCACCCCGCACCCCATGCACCGTCTGCTGCAGGGCGAGGTGGGCTCCGGCAAGACGGTGGTGGCGCTGCGGGCGATGCTCCAGGTGGTCGACGCGGGCGGGCAGGCGGCGCTGCTGGCACCCACCGAGGTGCTGGCCGCACAGCACTACCGGGGCATGCTCGACCTGCTCGGGCCACTCGGGCGCGCCGGTGAACTGGATTCCGCCGAGCACGCGACCCGGGTGGAGCTGGTCACCGGCTCGCTGGGCGCGGCCGCCCGCCGGCGGGCGCTCGGCGAGGTGGCCAGCGGCGCCGCCGGCATCGTGCTCGGCACCCACGCCCTGCTCTACGAGGGCGTCGACTTCGCCGACCTCGGCCTCGTGGTCGTCGACGAGCAGCACCGCTTCGGGGTGGAGCAACGCGACGCGCTGCGCGCCAAGGCCGACCAGCCGCCGCACACGCTGGTGATGACGGCCACCCCGATCCCGCGCACGGTGGCGATGACCGTTTACGGCGACCTGGAGGTGTCCACCCTCTCCCAGCTGCCTCGGGGCCGTTCACCGATCGCCTCGCACGTGGTGCCGGCCGCCGAGAAGCCGGCCTTCCTCGACCGGGCCTGGCGCCGGCTGCGCGAGGAGGTGGCCGCCGGGCATCAGGCGTACGTCGTCTGTCCGCGAATCGGTGACGGGCCGGTGTCCGACGAGGAGCCGCCACCCGAGGACGACAACGGTCGCCGCCCGCCGGTGGCGGTGACCGAGGTGGCCCCGTTGCTGGCCGAGGGGCCGTTGCACGGGCTGCGGATCGGGGTGCTGCACGGCCGCCTGCCGGCCGACGAGAAGGACGCGGTGATGCGGTCCTTCGCCGCCGGTGACCTGGACGTGCTGGTGGCGACCACCGTCATCGAGGTCGGCGTGGACGTACCCAACGCGACCGTGATGATCGTGCTGGACGCCGACCGGTTCGGTGTCTCCCAACTGCACCAGCTGCGGGGCCGGGTGGGCCGGGGTGCCGCCGCCGGGCTCTGCCTGCTGGTCAGCGAGGCGGCCGAGGGGTCGTCGGCGCGGGAACGGCTGGACGCCGTGGCGTCCACCAGCGACGGCTTCAAACTCGCCGAACTCGACCTGGAGCAGCGCCGCGAGGGCGACGTGCTGGGCGCCACCCAGTCCGGGCATCGCTCGCACCTGCGGCTGCTGTCCCTGAAACGCGACACCGAGCTGATCCGCGACGCCCGCGCCGAGGCGATCACCGTGATCGAGGAGGACCCGGAGCTGACCGCCAATCCGGCGCTGGCCGCGTCGGTCGCTGCCCTGGTCGACGAGGACCGCGCGGAGTACCTGGAGAAGGGCTGACGTCGGCCACCGTGCTGCGAATGATCGCGCACCCCGAGCCGGCCAAGCCGCAACCGCGGGTGGTCGGCTCGGGATGCGCTGTGGTCAACTGACGTCAGTTACTCCTAATCGTACACGCAGGCACTTGAAATTCCGTCGTCCCCATCCGGGATTTCGGCCAACTTGCTATGGGCCAGAACTTGCCTTTCCCCGCCCTTCTCCAATGCGTCGAGGTGAAGATGAGCGGTATGGTCGGTGTTGTTGATAACGGATGACGTTTGGTTGTCCAGGGTATGCCCATTGTCGAATTCATCCCTCTTGCCGAACCCATCGAATGCGGCAAGGTCCACGTCGCAAGGCAGTTTTACATTTTTGTTGGGATTAAGCGCGACAGGGTGGACGCCGCCGCGGAAGTTCGCCTCCTCGTACAAGCACAACTCGCCCTCGCCGCACGGACCTGCGTCGCCGGGGTTGGGGTCCGCGTCGCCGGGGTTGGGGTCTGCGTCGCCCGGGTTGGGGTCCGCGTCGCCGGGGTTGGGGTCTGGGTCGCCCGGGTTGGGGTCCGCGTCGCCCGGGTCGCTATTGTTCGATTTGAGCGAGAACGACTGGGCGTTGGTCTGCTTGCAGCTGAGCACGACCAGCCGGATCCCGTTGCCCAGTGCCGAATCGGGGACGCTCAGGCACTTGCGGCTGTTGCGGCTGATGAAGTGGTAATAGCCACCGCCCTCTTCAACGGGCCGCCATTCCTGGTTGGTCCCACCGACGTACGACCAGGTTTGGATCTTGGCATTGTCCTTGGTTGACCTGTCGGTAACGTCGAGCACCTGCTTCTTCGTGTCCCGCCGCAGGATTCTGACGTAACCGTCGTCGACTCCCAGGAACTTGAACTGCTGCGCCATCGAGTCGGTGCAGTCGCTCTGTTGAATGGCGGTGCCACTGCTGGTGCCGGCGCCGCGCGCTTCCACGCACTTGCCACTGTTCTTGTTGACCAACGAATACCAGGTCTCGGGGTCGATGCGATTCCCGGTGGGCGGGCTCTCGCTGCCGGGACGGCCGCCGAGCCAACGCAGGCCGTTGATCATCCACTGGTTCTGCTCATCGCTGTCGAACGTGGACGACTTCTGGATATTCTTGTTGTAGGGCCTCGCGTTGTGGCCGAAATTCGCGTACAGCATCTTGTAATTCTTGTTCGTCCACATCACCGGAATGGAGCCGGTCAACTTTTGTCTGGTGCCAACCGGAGGGCCGGATTCGTCGATCGACGCGATTACGTCAATGTCCGGATTTTGCCCCAGGTTGTTGCTCCATGTGTACCACTCGCTCACCGACGACTTGATGGTCGCCGGTAGTCCGGCGGTGGAGGGATGGTTCCGGTCGTTTATCCGCAAAACTGCCGTGGTCGGATCCCAGGAGTTGTTCCTGAAGTTCCCTGACCCCAGGAACGTGTTGTAGTACCAGTCCCAGGAATCCGCGTGCTGAGTAAACGCACTGACGTGGAAGCCCATCCAGGCTCCACCGTTGTCCATGTACCGCTTGAATCCGGCCTGCTGTCCGCGATCGTGCGGGGCGTCGTTGAGGAACATCACCACCTTGTAGTTCGACAGATCACCGGAGAGGCGGCCCCAGTCGGTGGTGCTTTCCCAGGTGAAACCATTCTCCTCGCCGAGTCGGGGGAACCCCGTCTTCGCATCCTTGACGAAGTCGTCGTGAGCGGCGTCGCCGCTCTGGGCGTTGTAGAACGCGAGAACCCTGAAGTTCGCCGGCGCCGCATCCGCGGTTGGATGCACCGCGATGCCGATCGCAACGGCGACGGCCAGGCCGAGGCCGGCGGCGATCCCGCGGTCGACGAGCCTTCCAGGTAGAGAAAACGCCAACGTGTTACCTCTCAATCGGGCGAGCGGTCCGAAATGGTGGGCGTCCATACAACGGAGGTTTCCGGATCCGGTTCAGAGGTAATTTCCATGATCGACCTGGCTGGCCCGTCGAGCGGGACGTCTCGCATGGCTCGCGCGGTGCGCTGGCTGTGGCTCAGGTGCCGCCGACAGAAATGCCCGAGGGCGCGCCGACCGGATGGTCGACGCGCCCTCGGGCTTCAGCGCAGGTCAGGTCAGGCGGTGAAGGTCACCCGACGCCGACGGGCGATGATGAAGAGCACCGCGCCCGCGATCAGCAGGGCGACCGCGCCGGCGGCGATGCCGCCCGCCGCCGCACCGGTGAGCGGGAGGCTCGGCTCCTCGCCGCCGCCACCGGCGCCGCCGCAGTTGCCCTCCGGCGTGTAGATGGCTTCCATCTCAAGGTCCATGTCGGGCAGGGCGACGATCGCCGTCTTGTCCTTGCCGGCCTTGAAGGTCACCGTCTCCGACGCGCCGGCCGCGACCGTACGGGTCTCGGTCTTGCCCTCGTAGGTGAACGTCGACTTGACCGGGAGCCCACCCTCGGGGTTGGTCACGGTGAGGGCGAAGGTCTTGCAGTCGGCCTTGGTGGTGACGGCCGGCAGCGGGCAGTCCTCGGGACGCTGCCACGAGTACGTGCCGTTCTCGATGACCTTGCCGTCGACCAGCACCTCGATCTTGCCGGCGTCGGCGGCGGGCACCACGATGCTCGTGTCGGCCTTGCCGGGCGCGACGGAGACCTTCTTGGTGAAGCCGTTCTCGCCCTTGACCTCGAACTCGACGGCGTACTTGCTGATCTTGCCGTCGTTGCTCAGCGAGACGGCGACCGAACCGTCGCACGTGGACGCGAAGGTCGAGGCCGGGGTGGTGCAGTTCTTGCTGCCGCCGTTGTACCAGCCCTGCGGGCCCTTGGACCGGTTGCCCGGGGCACCCGGCGAGCCGAGCTTCTTGTTGTCGTAGCGCTTGCCACCGTCGACCAGCTCGTCGATGACCTCGTCCTTGCCGCCCCAGATCAGGTCGACCTGGGTGTGGCAGTCCGGGATCTCCACGTTCAGCGTGATCTCGGTCTGGGTGCCACCGATCCAGTCGCTGTCCGGCGTCCCGTAGACGTACTGCGGGGTGGCGAACTGCGGCCGCGGCGCGAAGTACGAGACCAGCGTGAACCACTGCTTGCCCTCGCCGCAGAGCGGCAGGTCGCCGTCGAGCTTGACGGTGGCCGTCCCCTTCGGCCCGTCGAAGGTGTGGCTGTACTTGGCCTTGTCGACCTCGACGCACTTCGGAGCCGGGGTGCAGGACTTGTCGGCCGCGAGGTTGATCTCGCCGTTGGCGGTGTTGTTCGCCGTGACCTTGTCGCCCTTGATCCACTCAGCGTAGACCTGGAGGTGTGCCACGGTGGTGTTGCCGGGCACGCGCTGGGTGGCCAGCTTGTAGGAGGCCTGCGGGATGACCAACCCCTGCAGCGGCTTCGCTTCCTTCACGCCCTCGACCAGAGAGGTCACCGGGGTGTTCGGGTCAGCGGTCACCCTCTGGACGGTCGCGTCCTTCTTGTCTTCGCTGTTCACCACCTTCCAGGTGATCACGCGCTCGCCGGTGAGCCGGTCACATTCGGCGGTGGCGGTGATCGTGGTGTGGTGTGCGCTGGCTGGGGTGGCGACCGCGACGACCCCGGTGAGGCCGATGAGGGCGGCTCCCAGGATGGCCAGCGGTCGCCGGAGCGACAGCTTGGGATGGATCACGGGTACTCCTGGAGTGCTGAAGCGTCAGGGGTGTGGCACGGGAGTGACAGTGGACGGTCACTGCACGTCCGATCGGAGAGGCGCCCTCCCGAGCCGTGGGTCGGTGGGTTGCCGCCGACACCCGGCAGACCCTAGCGAGATCGCCGCGCGTGATACAGCGCTCAGGATTAGCTAAGACGGATGTTATGAACTTGAGATCATTGATATACGAAAAGTGATCACATGATCCACGTGGCGGTACCGACCGTGTCGGCTGGCGGGTCCGACGGGTCGCGTAGCGTCGGGGTCATGAACAGGAGGAGGCGGTGACCCGGATCGTGGCCGGGACGCTTGGTGGTCGGCGGATCGCCGCGCCCCCCGGCGCCGGCACCCGACCGACGTCCGATCGGGTCCGGGAGGCGCTGTTCAGCGCCGTCGAGTCCGAGGTCGATCTCGACGGCGCGCGCTTCGCCGACCTGTACGCGGGCTCCGGCGCGGTCGGTCTGGAGGCGCTGTCCCGGGGTGCCCGGCACGTGTTGTTGGTGGAGTCGGACCCGAAGGCGGCCCGGGTGATCCGGGAGAACGTGACGACCCTGCGGGCCGGCTCCGCCGTACGACTGGTCACCGGCAGGGTGGCGACGGTGCTGGCGGCCGGTCCGGACGGCGGCCCGTACGACGTGGTCTTCGCCGACCCGCCCTACGCGGTGCCGGACGCGGAGATCACCGCGCTGTTGACCACGCTGGTCGACGGCGGCTGGCTGGTGCCCGACGCGTTGGTGGTGGTCGAGCGGTCCCGCCGGACCAGGGAGTTCGACTGGGTGGACGGGATTACCCCGCAGCGCAGTCGCCGCTACGGCGAGACCACCCTTTGGTACGGTCGCCGATCATGAGACGTGCGGTGTGTCCCGGCTCCTTCGACCCGGTCACCAACGGACACCTCGACATCATCGGTCGGGCCAGCCGGCTGTTCGACGAGGTGATCGTCGGCGTGCTGGTGAACCAGTCGAAGAGTGGCCTGTTCACCGTCGAGGAGCGGATCGACATGCTCCGCGAGGTGACCGCCTCGTACGGCAACGTGCGGGTCGAGTCGTTCCGGGGGTTGCTGGTCGACTTCTGTCGGGCCCAGCAGGCGAGCGTGCTGATCAAGGGTCTGCGGGCGGTCAGCGACTTCGACTACGAGTTGCAGATGGCGCAGATGAACATCGGTCTGGCCGGCGTCGAGACGTTGTTCATGCCGACCAACCCGCTCTACTCGTTCCTCTCCTCCAGCCTGGTCAAGGACGTGGCCAAGTGGGGTGGCGACATCTCCGCCCACGTCCCCGACCCGGTCCGCGAGGCCCTCCAGGCCCGCCTGGGCCCCCGCCGCTGACGCGCTGACCCCTCCCCGCTCTCCGCGATCGTGCGCTTTGTGTCGCTCGATTGCCCCCTTCGCGACGATTTGGCCCGACCGAAAGTGCAAGATCGGCGGGGAGTGACGGCGTCGCGACGCGCCGGGTTGGGGTGGATGGGGCACGTGTGGGGCGGGCACGACATGATTGACAGAGCGGGGAACCGGCCGTAGCCCGCATCATGGAGGTCGGCCGACGAACGACAGGAGTGAGGTACCGGTGGACCCGCTCGATCGCATCGACGAACTGATCGCCCTGGTGGAGCAGGCCCGCTCCGTCCCGATGTCGCGGAACAACTGCATGGTCGACCGAGGCGAGATGATCGCGGCCCTGGACGAGATGCGCGTGGATCTCCCCGCCGACCTGCGTCGGGCCGCCGCGCTCCTGGACGAGCGGGACAAGATCATGGAGGCCGGCAAGCGCGAGGCGGACCGGATCATCAGCGAGGGTGAGGCAGAACACGCCCGCCTCGTGTCAGTGAACGAGATCACCGTGTCCGCCGAGCACGAGGGCGCCCGGATCATCGCCGAGGCCCGCGCCGAGGCGCAGCGCCTACGTGAGGAGGTCGACGACTACGTCGACACGGCGTTGGCCAACTTCGAGCAGTTCCTCACCCGGGCCCTCGCCTCGATAGAGCGTGGCCGCGACAAGATGCACGCGCTACGGGAGATCGGCACCTTCGGTGGGGATGAGGCCGAACGCCCGCTACCCTTCTGAGCGGCACCTCACCAGCCGACATTCTCGGGCGGGCGTCGCCCCCGGTTCGACGGTCCGGCGGTCGCCCAGGTAACCTTTTTTGTCGGCCTCTCACCGGCCGGAGTCTGACTATGCCCAAGCACTCGCCATCGACACTCGACCCCAGGTCGCCGCTGGTCCTCGACACGAGGGACCTGCCGCGCCGCCCTGGTGCGTTGCGTGAGGTCCAGCGGGTCGTGCCGGCACCGGCGGACCTCGGTGTGGAGTTGATCGGTGTGCCGGAGGGCGCGGACCTCAACCTCGATCTGAGGTTGCAGTCGGTGTCCGAGGGTGTGCTCGTCTCCGGGACCATCACCGGTCCCGTCCGGGGCGAGTGTGGGCGCTGCCTACGCGAGATCAACGAATCGATGGCCGTGACGATCCAGGAGCTGTACGCGTACGAGAACAGCACCACGGACGCCACGACCGACGAGGACGAGGTGGGCCGGATGCAGGGCGATCTGATCGACCTGGAGCCGGCGCTGCGGGACGCGTTGGTGCTCACGCTGCCGACCAACCCGCTCTGCCGGGAGGACTGCCCAGGACTGTGCCCCGAATGCGGGGCGCACTGGGACGATCTGCCGGCCGACCACAGTCACCAGCAGATCGACCCGCGTTGGGCGGGCCTGTCGCAACTGACCCGTACAGAGGAGTAAGAACCGTGGCCGTCCCGAAGCGCAAGATGTCGCGCAGCAACACCCGGTCCCGCCGGGCGAACTGGAAGGCGACCGTGGTCGCGACCGTCGCGTGCCCGCAGTGCAAGTCCCCGAAGCTGCCGCACGCCGCCTGCTCCGTCTGCGGCACCTACAACGGCCGCCAGGTTCTCGAGGTCTGACCTGGACGCCGAGTGACGCCCCCGACCCCAGGTCGGGCGGCGCGCGCACCCTGGCATTCGCCCGGTGCCCCGGCTCCCGCCGACGCCCGCCGGCCCAACCCGGTCGGCGTTCCAGTGGAGCCGGGCACCGCGCGGATCGCCGTTGACCTCCTCGGCGGGGACGATGCTCCCGCCGTCGTGGTTGACGGCGCTCTGCGAGCTGTGCGCGCCGACCCGGACCTGCACCTGCTGCTCGTCGGCCCGACCGAGGTCGCCGACGAGCTGATCGCTGCCCTTGATCCCGCCCAACGGGCCCGGATCACGGTCCGGCCGGTCCGTGACGTCGTGGGCATGGCCGACCATCCCAGTGCCGCCCGCGCCGAGAGCACCGTGCGGGCCGCGGTCACCGCCGTGCGCGACGGGACCGCCGACGCCCTCGTCTCGGCCGGCTCCACCGGCGCCACCGTCACCGCTGCCGTCCTCGGCCTCGGCCGCTGGCCGGAGATCCGCCAGCCCGCCCTGGTCGCCACCCTGCCCGCGGTCGCCGGTCCGGTCGTCCTGCTCGACGTCGGCGGCTCGCTGGAGCCCCGCCCCGCCACCCTCGCCCGACACGCCGTGATGGGCGCCGCGTACGCCGCGGTGGCCCACTCGGTCGCCGAGCCCCGGGTCGGCCTGCTCTCGGTCGGCACCGAGGCCGGCAAGGGCGACCGGGTCCGCCGGGCCACCGACCCGCTGCTGGCCGTCGAGCCGCTGCCCGGTGGGGCGCGCTACGTCGGCCTCGTCGAGGGGTACGACGTGGCGCTCGGCGCGCGCGCCGATGTGGTGGTCACCGACGGCTTCACCGGTAACGTGCTGCTCAAGGCCATCGAGGGCGCGTACGCCATGGCCGGCGGTCCACCTGTCGGGGGCGGCGCCCCCCGCGCCGCCGCACTGCTGGGCGTGGCGGGAACGGTGGTCGTCTGCCACGGTTCCGCTCGCGCCGACGATGTCGCCTCCGGCATCGCCCTCGCCGCCCACCTGTGGCGGCGGCGCGCCACCGACCTGGTCTCCGCCCTGCTCGACGGCGACGTCGCGACGGAGAACACCGACCGCTCCACCGACACCGAGGTACGCACATGAGCAACGACAAGCGGCGGCGGGCGTCCGTCGGTCACCTGGAAGCCGCGTTCGGCGTGAGCCTGGAACCGGAGCTTCTGCAACGCGCGCTGACCCACCGCTCGTACGCGTACGAGAACGGCGGTCTGCCCACCAACGAGCGGCTGGAGTTTCTCGGCGACTCGGTGCTCGGCGTGGTGATCACCACGGCGCTCTTCCACAACCACCCGGACCTGCCCGAGGGGCAGCTCGCCAAGCTGCGCGCCAGCGTGGTCAACATGCGGGCGCTCGCCGACGTGGCCCGTGGACTGGGCCCGGACGGCCTCGGCGCGTACCTGCTGCTCGGCAAGGGCGAGGAGACCACCGGCGGCCGGGACAAGGCGAGCATCCTCGCCGACACCCTGGAGGCCCTGCTCGGGGCGATCTACCTGCAGTACGGGCTGGACACCGCGGGGATCGTCATCCACCGGCTCTTCGACCCGCTGATGGCCGAGTCGGCCGGGCGGGGCGCCGCGCTGGACTGGAAGACCAGCCTCCAGGAGTTGACGGCGGCGCTCGGGCTCGGGGTGCCGGAGTACCGGATCGAGGGCACCGGCCCGGACCACCTCAAGACGTTCACCGCGTGGGTGGTGGTGGCCGGCAACCGGTACGGCGGCGCCGAGGGGCGCAGCAAGAAGGAGGCCGAGCAGCGGGCCGCGGAGGCGGCCTGGCGGACCCTCGCCGACCAGAACGACCAGGACGGTTCGAACGGCCAGGACGGTCGGGCCGACCAGGACGGCTCGGCCGATCGGGAGTCGGTGGGGCCGCTGGAGCGGGCGGAGCGGGCGGCCCGCACCGAGCAGGCCGACCACCTGGCGCAGGTGATGCCGGCCGACGTCGCGGCACAGGAGCCGTCGACCAGCGGCGCGGCCCAGACTTCGGTCGGTGCTACCGAGGACCACGAGGCGGGATCACGGCGTGCCTGAGCTGCCCGAGGTGGAGACCGTCCGGCTGGGGCTGGCCCAGTGGGTCACCGGCCGCCGGATCGACTCGGTGGAGGTGCGCCACCCGCGTGCGGTCCGCCGGCACGTCCCCGGTGGCGCCCACTTCGCCGACGTGCTCGCCGGCCGTACGGTGCTGGACGTCCGACGGCGCGGCAAGTACCTGTGGCTCCCCCTGGACAGCGGCGACGCGGTCATCGGGCACCTGGGCATGTCCGGGCAGCTGCTGCTCCAGCGGCCCGGCACCCCGGACGAGACGCACCTGCGGGTGCGGTTCCGGTTCGCCGACGACGGCCCGGAGTTGCGTTTCGTCGACCAGCGCACGTTCGGCGGGCTGTCGGTCAGCGAGGGTGGCGCGGAGCTGCCCGCGGAGATCGCGCACATCGCCCGCGACCCGATGGACCCGGAGTTCTCCGACGCGGCGTTCGTCGCCGCGCTGCGCCGGCGACGCACCGAGGTGAAACGGGCACTGCTCGACCAGACCCTGATCTCCGGGGTGGGCAACATCTACGCCGACGAGGCGCTCTGGCGCGCCCGGCTGCACGGTGCCCGACCCACCGACGCGTTGACCGGCCCGGCCGCGCAGCGCCTGCTCGGTCATGTCCGGGACGTGCTCGCCGAGGCGATCAAGGAGGGCGGCACCAGCTTCGACGCCCTCTACGTGAACGTCAACGGTGAGAGCGGCTACTTCGACCGGGAGCTGAACGTCTACGGGCGCGAGGGTGAGCCGTGCCGGCGGTGTGGCACACCGATCCGCCGCGAGGCGTTCATGAACCGATCCTCGTACAGCTGCCCGCGCTGCCAGCCGCGGCCCCGGGGTTCCCTTCGGGGTTGACCCGGAGCCGGCTCCGGGTCGGTACCGGCGGGTCGCGGCCGGACGCTCCGGGGTGCACCCCCCAGCCCGCCCGAATCGCCGGTCCACGCCCGCCGACCGACCCGCCGGCACGGTGGACCGGTTCCGGGACGGGCCAGGGCCGATCCCCGATGTGACCGCCTCGTCACGTCCCTAACGTCAGCACCGTTGACAGGGGGTTGACGGGACAGGGGGACGCGAGATGGGCAGCAGACCGGTGACAGTGCGGATGGCGCGGTGGAGCGCCGAGCACCCGTGGCGGGCCATCGCACTGTGGGTCGTGTTCGTGGCGGTGTGCTTCGTCGGTGGCAACGCCGCCGGTCTCAACGAGGCCACCAGCGGCGACCAGGCGATCGGCGAGGCGGGACGGGCCGGCCTCATCGTGGACTCCGGCGCCTTCGCCGACCCGGCCGTGGACAACGTCCTCATCACCTCCCGGGGCGGTGCGCTGGACCAGGCGGCGGCGAAGGCCGCCGCCGACGACGCGACGGCCCGGCTGCGCTCGGTCACCGGGGTCGCCGAGGTCGGTCAGCCCGTCTCCGCCCGGGACGGTTCGGCGCTGCTGCTGCCGATCACCATGTCCGGCGACCCGGAGACGGCGTCGGACCGGGTGCAGCCGCTGCGTGACGCGACCGCAGCCGTGCAGGGCGCGCATCCGCAGGTACGCGTCGAACAGGTCGGCGGGCCGTCGATCGGCCAAGCCCTCGACGACACCCTGGGCAAGGACTTCAAACGTGCCGAGCTGCTCAGCCTGCCGGTCACCCTGGCCATCCTGATCATCGCGTTCGGCGCGCTCATCGCGGCGAGCGTGCCGGTGCTGCTGGCGCTCTCCTCGGTCGCCGCCGCGATGGGTCTGTCCACCCTCGCCTCCCACCTGGTGCCGGCCACCGACACCACGTCCCCGGTGATCCTGCTGATCGGCATGGCGGTCGGGGTCGACTACTCGCTGTTCTACATCCGTCGGGAGCGTGAGGAACGCGCCAAGGGCCGGTCCGGCCTGGACGCCGTGGAGATCGCCGCGGAGACCTCCGGGCACGCCGTCGTGGTCTCCGGCTTCGCCGTGATCATCGCGATGGCCGGGCTGCTGCTCGCCGGCGACGTCGTCTTCTCGTCCCTCGCCGTCGGTTCGATCCTGGTGGTCGCCGTCGCGGTCACCGGGTCGCTGACGGTGCTGCCCGCCCTGCTGGCCAGGCTCGGCCGCTGGGTCGACCGGCCCCGGGTGCCGCTGCTCTGGCGGTTGACCGCCCCGCGTACCGGCCGGCACGGGCAGCCCCGCGCGCCCCGGCTCTGGCCCGCCGTGCTCCGGCCCGCGCTACGCGCGCCGGTCGCGACCCTGGTGATCTCGGTCGGGCTACTGCTCGCGCTGGCCGCGCCGGCGCTCGGCATGAAGCTGAAGTTCCCCGGCATGGAGGACCTGCCGCGCACCACGCCGGCCATGCAGGCGTACGACCGGCTCACCGCCGCCTTCCCGAGCACCGGCACCGACCACGTGGTGGCCGTCCGGGCGCCCGCCGAGCAGGCCGACCGGGTCCGCGCCGCGCTCACCGACCTGGCCGGCCGGGCCGCCGGTGACCCGCTGTTCGCCCCGACCGAGACGGACGGCCCGAAGATCCAGGTGTCGGCCGACCGGCGGGTGTCGGTGCTGGACGTCGCCACCCCGTACTCCAGTCGGGACGACCGGTCGGTGCGGTCGCTGGAGAGGCTGCGCGCGGACCTGGTCCCGGCCGAACTGCGCAGCATCCCCGGCATCGAGTACGCGGTCGGCGGCAGCGTGGCCGACAGCGAGGACTACGCGGCGCACGTCCGGAGCACGTTGCCGCTGGTGATGGGCTTCGTGCTGGTGCTCACCTTCCTGGTCATGGTGCTCACCTTCCGATCGGTGGTGGTGGCGGCCAGCTCGATCGTGCTGAACCTGCTGTCCGCCGGAGCCGCGTACGGGCTGCTGGTGCTGGTCTTCCAGGGTGACTGGGCCGAGGGGCTGCTCGGCTTCACCTCGATGGGCGCCATCGTGTCCTGGCTGCCGCTGTTCCTCTTCGTGGTGCTCTTCGGACTCTCGATGGACTACCACGTGTTCGTGGTCAGCCGGATCCGCGAGGGGGTCCGGGCCGGCATGCCCAACCGCGACGCGATCTCGTACGGGATCACCTCGTCGGCCGGCGTGGTGACCAGCGCGGCGATCGTGATGGTCGGCGTGTTCTCGATCTTCGCCACGTTGAGCACGATCGACATGAAGCAGCTCGGCATCGGCCTCGCGGCGGCCATCCTGCTGGACGCCACGATCATCCGGGGAGTGGTGCTGCCGGCGCTGATGACCATGCTGGGCGACGCCAACTGGTGGGCACCACGCTTCCTGCGCGAGCGTCCGGCATCCGCCCCCGCCGACCCGCCGGCCCCCGCCCCGGAGTTGGTGCCGGTGCCCTGAACGAGGTGCTGACGGCCGGGCCGCGACCGCGGCCCGGTCGGCCCTCTCAGGGCAGCGGGCAGGGTGCCCGCCAGGCGTCCAGCGTGCGTTCCTTGCGGATCGAGGCGAAGCCGTAGCCGATGGTCGTGACGCAGAAGTCGTCGGTCGAGCCGGTGTACTCGACGTGGAAGACGGGCTTGCCCGCGTCGGCGAACGGCAGCAGCTTGGCGCACTGGGCCAGCCGGACGCACTCCTCGTTGACCGCGAAGTCGAAGTCGGGCGCGAGCGCGGCGAGCTGCGGCACGTCGTTGACCAGGCCGGGGGAGAGGCTCAGTTTCCGGGCCAGCTCGGCCAGCCGGCGGTTGAACAGCAGCTGGTCGTCGAAGTCGAGGGGAAAGCCGGTGCGCGACGCGTACCCGTCGGCGTCGGCGAACGCCACCGCGCCGAAGCCCTTGCCCCGGCAGAGCCGGAACCGGTCGGCCAGGACCGGCTCCAGCGCGTCCCACGCCCGGACGTCCAACCACCGGCTGCCGGCCCGACGCCCGGCCGAGCCCTGCACGGCGTCCGGGAGGCGGCTGGCGTCCGGGTCGGTCGCGCGGGCCGACCCGACGTACACCTGGCAGATGAGCCGGCGGTTGCGGGAGCGCAGCTCGGCGGTCTGTGCGGCGGTGGTGTCCACCGGGTCGAGCAGGAAGACGTCCGCGTCCACCGCCGGGTCGAGGGGGCCACTGAGCTGCCACTGCCACTGCCACTGGCGGGACTGGTCGGACGGCCACGCGGTGGGCGCGCCGGGCGGGGTCAGCTCGGCGCGGCAGCCGTACGCCGGCACCACCAGGACCGCCGCGAGGCCGGCGGCCAAGACGCGGCGCAGTGGGCGCGTCGCGGCGCGACGCCGCGGCCGGATCCGCATCGGCAGCTCCCGGGTCGCGGGCGGCCCGTCGCCGCCCTCGGCCGGTACGCCGGCCCCACACTCGGCCCGACGTACCTCACCGGGTCAAACGAGCGCGGGGGCGCGGACGACGCGCGGTCAGCGCGGCGCCGCGAAGACCTGCGTCCAGTACGGGCCGTTGCTGCTGGCGATGCCGACGCCGATCTCGGTGAACGCGCAGTTCAGGATGTTCGCCCGGTGACCGGAGCTGTTCATCCAGGCGTCCATCACGGCGGCCGGGGTCTTCTGGTTCCAGGCCACGTTCTCGCCGTAGGTGCGCCACGCGTAACCGACGCGGTCCAGCCGGACGCCGGCGTTGCTGCCGTCGCTGCCGGTGTGCGACATGTTCTGGTGGTCGGCCTGGTCCTGGCTGTGCTTCTGGGCGGCGGTCATCAGCTTGTCGTCGATGCTCAGCGCCTTGCAGCCGGCCTTGGCCCGCTCGGCGTTGACCAGGTCCACCACCTCGCGCGCCTGGCTGCTCACGGTGCCGCTGGAGCCGCCGGAGCCGTTGGCGGTGCTCGGCGCGCTGCTGCGCGGGGCGCTGCGCCGCGACGCCGCGGTGGTCCGCGACGACGCCGGGGTGGGCTGCACGGTCTTGCTGGGCGACGGGCTCGGCTGGGCCGCCGTGGGCGTGCCGCTCGGGGAGGGCGCGGCGAGCGTGTCCAGGGTCGGCTGGTCGGTCGGCGCCGCCGACGCGGCGTACGTGTCGTCGACGGCCGTCGGGTCGCCGGCCGGGTCGTCACCGGGCATCGCGAGCGCCCCGACGCCGAAGCTCACCACGAGGGTGGCCGCCGCGGCGGCACCGCCGATCATCAGCGGTCGACGCCAGCTGCGCGGGGAACGGTGCCGGCCCTGGCCGGACCGCTCGGTGGTGGCATCGGCGCGCCAGCCGTCGGTCGTCCCCGTGTCGGCGCGCCAGTCGCCGGTGGTGTCGGCGCTGCCGTGCCAGCCGGCGGTCGGGTCGTCGGCCGGTTGGTGGGCCGTCCAGGCGGGGGTGTGCGCGTCCCGCGGCCCGGCGGGGACGTCCGGTTCGTGGTTCCAGCGGGCGGTGGGCTGCTCGCGCTGCCACTCGTCGCCGGGCCGGTCCGGGTCGTCGCCGAACAGGTACGCCGAGCGGGGTTCCGGGCGGTCGGTCAGCCAGTCCGGCTCGTCTGTCTGCCGCTCGGCGCGCCGGGGTGCGCCGTTCGGGTCCATCGGGTCGGTCCAGCCGTACACGCCTCTGCCTCCACGGGGTCGGTTGTTGGCCGGGGTGACGCTACGACTCGCCCGCGACCTGCGGCAACGTGGCTAAGGAAGAGTTAAGGGGAAGTCGGACGCCAAGGTGCTGACTTCCCCGGATCCGGGCGTACAGTAAAGGCGTCCGGACAGAGAGTGTCCGTGCCGAGAAGGCAGCCCCCCGACAAGTGGACAGGTCGACGTGGAGATGATCTACGGCCTGCGAGAACTTGACGAAGGAGGGGTTTGCGGCTCAATATATAGGTGTCGCCAGTCGCGCCCGGTCATGCCCAGATACAGCCTGGAATGACAGCCGCGTACAAATGGGCGCGCGTTGGCCGGCCTTTCCGGCAGCGCATATCAAGGAGTCAGCATGGCGAAGGCCCTCTACGGCCACGTAGGTGCAGCGCCCGACCGGCGTCTGCTCGACGAGGTCACCCGACTGCGTGCCAGGGTTCAGGCACTGGAGTTCGAGATCACGCGTCTGCGTGCCGACAATGATCGGCTCGCGGCGGCTGCGGCGGAGGCGGACGACCTGCTCCGTCTGGCCGAACCGGCGTTGACCTGATCTTCGGGTCGGAAAACTGAATCGCACCATCGCAGAAAAGCGCGCCGACACGTCACGTGCCGGCGCGCAACGCTGTCCGGCTCTGTTTCGCGGCCGACGATTTCTGATCTTGCACTGGGTCGCATCGGAAACGCGTCGGCACTTTCCGAGAAACGGGCCGACCGACAATCCGATCATGAAAGAGGCTTGCCTTTCCGCGTGACCGTCGGAACGCATCCCGTGCCCTCGACCGACGCCCTCCGGGGCGGGTCGCGTGCCGGCCCACTCGCGCCACCGGGTTAGTCTGCGGGTTCACCCAGGTCCGCGCAGCCGGCGACGGTACGGCGGCCACCGGACGAGGATCGAGAAGGTGTATCTCAAGAGCCTGACGGTGAAGGGCTTCAAGTCCTTCGCCTCCGCCACGACGTTGAAGCTGGAGCCCGGGATCACCTGCGTGGTAGGCCCGAACGGCTCCGGCAAGTCCAACGTCGTCGACGCCATCGCCTGGGTGCTCGGCGAGCAGGGCGCCAAGGCGCTGCGCGGCGGCAAGATGGAGGACGTCATCTTCGCCGGCACCGCCGGCCGCGCGCCGCTGGGCCGCGCCGAGGTCACCCTCACCATCGACAACACCGACGGCGCGCTGCCCATCGAGTACACCGAGGTCTCCATCACCCGCCGGATGTTCCGCTCCGGCGAGAGCGAGTACGAGATCAACGGAAACTCGTGCCGGCTGCTCGACATCCAGGAGCTGCTGTCCGACTCCGGCATCGGCCGGGAGATGCACATCATCGTCGGTCAGGGCCGCCTTGACGGCATGCTGCACGCCAAGCCGGAGGACCGCCGCTCGTTCATCGAGGAGGCGGCCGGCGTCCTCAAGCACCGCAAGCGCAAGGAAAAGGCGCTGCGCAAGCTCGACGCGATGCAGACCAACCTCAACCGGCTCACCGACCTCACCGCGGAGCTGCGCCGCCAGCTCAAGCCCTTGGGCCGGCAGGCGGAGGTGGCCCGCCGGGCGGCCGCCATCCAGGCGAACCTGCGCGACGCCCGCCTGCGACTGCTCGCCGACGACCTGGCGACCCTGCGGACCACCCTGGACCGGGAGATCGCCGACGAGACCGCGCTGCGGGAGCGGCGCGAGCAGATCGAGGGTGAACACGTCGAGGTGCAGGGCCGGCTCGGTGAGCTGGAGGCGGCCCTCGCCGAGGACGCCCCGCTGCTCGCCGCCGCCCAGGACACCTGGTACAAGCTGTCCGCGCTGCAGGAACGCTTCCGCTCCATCGAGCAGTTGGCCCGGGAGCGGCTGCGGCACCTCAGCGCCAGCGGCGACGACGAGCGGCCCGGCCGCGACCCGGAGCAGCTGGAGGCCGAGGCGGAGCGGGTCCGCGAGCAGGAGGAGGACCTGCGCGCGGCGCTCACCGACGACCAGATCCGGCTGGCCGAGGCGGTGGAGCACCGCCAGGAGCTGGAACGGCAGCTCGCCGCCGCCGAACGGGAACTGGTCGCCGCCGCCAAGGCCATCGCCGACCGGCGCGAGGGGATGGCCCGGCTCACCGGCCAGGTCAACTCGGCCCGGGCGCGGACCACCAGCGCCGGCGAGGAGATCGAACGGCTCGCCGTCGCGCACGCCGACGCGTTGACCCGTGCCGAGCAGGCGCAGGCCGACCTGGACGCGGTGGCCGCACAGTCCACCGAGGCGGACCGGGACAACGCCGACCTGGACGCGCGGCACGCCGAGGCCGTCGCCGAGCAGGAACGGGCGCAGGCAGGCGTCCGATCGCTGGCCGACGCCGAGCGGGCGGCGGAGAAGGACGCCGCCACCTGGAAGGCCCGCGAGGAGGCACTCGCCCTGGGCCTGCGCCGCAAGGACGGGGCGGGCGCGCTGCTCGCCCGCGCCGGCGACGTACCCGGCCTGCTCGGCAGCCTCGCCGGGCTGCTCACCGTCGCTCCGGGCAACGAGGCCGCGCTGGCCGCCGCGCTCGGCGGCCTCGCCGACGCGGTCGCCGTCAGCGGGGTGGACGAGGCCGTCGAGGCGATGCGGCTACTGAAGATCTCCGACGCCGGCCGGGCCGGTCTGCTGGTCGGCAGCCCGGCCGGGCCCGGCATGACCGGCTCCGCCGACGCGCTGCGTCCGAAGCTGCCCGACGGCGCCCGCTGGGCACCCGACCTCGTGGAGTGCTCGGCCGAGTTGCGTCCGGCCGTGCACCGGGCGTTGCGCGACGTGGCACTCGTCGACGATCTGGCCGCCGCGGCGGAGCTGGTCGCCGGGAACCCCGAGCTGCGCGCGGTCACCCCCGACGGTGACGTGGTCGGGGCGTACGCGGCGGCCGGCGGGTCGGCCAAGGCGCCCAGCTACATCGAGGTGCAGGCGGCCGTCGAGGAGGCCCGCACCAACCGCCTGGCCGCCGAGCGGGCCGGCGCGGACCTGCGCGACCAGCTCGTCGAGGCGCGCGCCGAGGTGGCCGCCGCCAAGGAGACCGTGCAGCACGCCGCCGCCGAGACGCGCGAGGCCGAGAGCCACCGCAACGCCGCTGCCCGCCGGCTCGCCGAGTTGGGCGCGGCGGCCCGATCGGCGAAGGCCGAGACCGACCGGCTCGGCGAGTCCCGCTCCCGCGCCGAGGCGGCCCGGCAACGGGACCTCAGCACGCTCGACGAGCTGGAGGAGCGGCTGCGGCTGGCCGAGGAGACCCCGGTCGATGCCGAGCCCTCCACCGAGGAACGGGACCAGCTCGCCGCCATGGTGCCGCAGGCCCGGCAGAACGAGATGGAGGTCCGGCTCGCCGTGCGTACCGCCGAGGAGCGTGTCTCCTCGATCGCCGGCCGGGCCGACTCGCTGGCCCGGCAGGCCACCGCCGAGCGGGCCGCGCGCGAGCGCGCCGCGGCCCGGCGGGCGGCGCGCACCCGGGGTGCGGGCATCGCCCGGGCCGTCGCGGGCGGCGCCCGGGAGGCCCTCACCCGGCTCACCACGTCGATCGCGGCGGCCGAGGAGCACCGCGACGCGGTCGCCCGGGAACGCGCCGGCCGCGAGGCCGAGCTTCAGGAGGTACGCGGGGCAGCCAAGCGACTCGGCGCGGAGCTGGAGCGGCTGACCAGCCAGGTACACCGCGACGAGGTGGCCCGTGCCGAGCAGCGCCTGCGCATCGAGCAGCTGGAGGCGAAGGCCGCCGAGGACTTCGGGCTGGACGTGGAGACGCTGGTCGCCGAGTACGGCCCCAACCAGCTGGTCCCGCCCACCCAGGTCGACGTCGCGGCGGCCGAACGCGACGGGCTGCCGGTGCCCGAGCCGGTCCGCTACGAGCGGCCGGTGCAGGAGAAGCGGGCCGCCAAGGCCGAACGTGAACTGGCCCTGCTCGGCAAGGTGAACCCGCTCGCGTTGGAGGAGTTCGCCGCGCTGGAGGAGCGCTTCAAGTTCCTCTCCGAGCAGTTGGAAGACCTGAAGGCCACCCGGCGGGACCTGCTCACCGTCGTCAAGGACGTCGACGAGCGGATCCTGGAGGTGTTCGCCAGCGCGTTCGCCGACACCGCCCGGGAGTTCGAGCAGGTGTTCACCGTGCTGTTCCCCGGCGGCGAGGGCCGGCTGATCCTCACCGACCCCGACGACCTGCTCACCACCGGCGTCGAGGTGGAGGCCCGACCGCCGGGCAAGAGGATCAAGCGGCTGTCGCTGCTCTCCGGCGGCGAGCGGTCGCTGACCGCGGTGGCCATGCTGGTGGCGATCTTCCGCGCCCGACCCAGCCCGTTCTACATCATGGACGAGGTGGAGGCGGCCCTGGACGACGTGAACCTGGGCCGGCTGATCACGTTGCTGGCACAGTTGCGGGAGAAGAGTCAGCTGATCGTCATCACGCACCAGAAGCGGACGATGGAGATCGCTGACGCGCTCTACGGGGTGACCATGCGCAGCGGGGTCACCCAGGTGATCAGCCAACGGCTCAACCGGGCCGACGAGGACGACCAGCGGCGCGGCCGCGGCGAGGAGAACGGGTAGTGGCTCGGGAACGCGCGACGGCGCTCCTGCTGGATCTGGACGGCGTCCTGCGCCGGTTCGACCCGGCAGTCGCCGCCGGGGTGGAGCGGGAGTACGGCCTCGCCGACGGGGTGCTCACCGAGATCGCCATGCAGTGGGGCCGGCTCCAGCCGGTGCTCACCGGCCAGGTCAGCCACGCCGACTGGGTGAGCAGCGTGGCCGACGCCCTCGCTGAGCCGGCGGGCGGCCCGGACCGGGCCCGGGCGGCGGTCGAGCAGTGGCAGCGCTACCGGGGCGAGGTGGACACCGAGGTGCTCGACTTCGTCCGGGAGGTACGCGCCGCCGGGATCAGGGTCGGCCTGGCCACCAACGCCACCGACCTGCTCGACGCCGACCTGGCCGCACTCGGCCTCGCCGACGAGGTGGACGTGGTGGTCAACTCCTCGACGCTGGGGGTGCACAAGCCGGCCCCGGAGTACTTCCAGGCCGCCTGCCAGGCGCTGACCACCCCGCCGGCGCGGGTGCTCTTCGTCGACGACGAGGACTGGGCCGTGCGGGGCGCCCGCTCCGCAGGCCTGTCGGCGCACCGCTGGGGCGGCCACGCCGACCTGCGCTACCTGCGGGCCGCCCTCAGCTACTGAGCGCCGGTCAGTCGCCGGTGACGCCGTCGACGCGTTCCCGGATCAGGTCGGCGTGGCCGTTGTGTCGGGCGTACTCCTCGATCATGTGCACGTACACCCAGCGCAGGCTGAAGGTGCGGGCGGCGCCGTCGCCGCGGGTCAGCGTGAACGTCTCGTCCAGGGATCGCCCCTCGGTCGCCGCGCGGGCCGCGTCGACCTCGGCCCGGAAGGTGGCGAAGGCGGCCTCCGCGTCCGCCTCGGCCGCGGCGTGGAATTCGGCGTCGTTGTCGGTGTCGTAGTCGAAGAGGTCGGGCAGGTCCTGGCCGGCGAAGCGCTGGCGGAACCAGGACCGCTCGACCTCGGTCATGTGCAGGACGAGCCCGAGAAGGCTCAGGTCGGACGGCTCGACGCTCGCCGTCCGCAGTTGCTCGGCGGTCAGGCCGGCGCACTTGTGCAGCAGGGTGTCGCGGTGGTAGTCGAGCCAGCCCTCCAGCATCGCGCGCTCGTCGGCGACCAGGGGCTCGTCTCTGCGGTCGATCTCAGGTGCTCTCCACGTCGTCATCGGGCCATCCTGCGACCCGGGTACGACAAACGCGACCGAGATTCTTGTCAGGGCACCACCACGACGGGCCAGCGGCCGGTGCGGACCAGGCGGGTCGCCACCGAGCCGACCAGCCGGTGACCGGCCTGCTCGGAGGCGCCCACCACCACCATGTCGGCCTGGAACTCGTCGGCCGCCGCGCACAACTCGCCGTACGCGTCGCCGCGCCGGACCAGCAGGGTCACCGGAATGCCCCACTGCTCGGCCCCACGGCGGCACTCCCGACGCAGCTCGTCGGCCAACTCGTCGTGGGTGCGCTGGACCGCGCCGGCGTCCATCCCGGGCACCAGGGCGGTGAGCCCGCTCGCCGAACTGACGAAGACGACCACCAGGGCGGCTCCCTGCCGGCGAGCCATCCCGGCGGCGTAGGAGCCGGCCCGCTCGGAGGTACGGGTGCCGTCCACGCCCACCATGATCACCCGCGGGCCGTCCGTGCCGCGTTCGAAGGGCAGCGGGCGGGTCCGGGGGCCGTACTCCTCGCGGTCCGGTGCTCCCACGCTCATCGCTCTACCTCACCTCTGCTCGCCGGTACGGACGACGGCTGCTCCGGCACCGGCTGCGAGGGTCGATTCCCGCTCGACCTCGTCGGAAACCGGGTTGCCGTTGTGCTGGCGCAGCGGCACCTCCTTGATGAAGGTCACCGCGATCAGGGCGAGCAGCGCGAAGGGAGCGGCGGCCAGGAAGATGTCACCGGCGCCGTGGCCGTACGCGCTCTCCACCACGACCCGCAGCGGGCCGGGCAGGGTGTGCACGTCGGGCAGGGTGCCGCCGCTGCCGGAGCTGGACGCCGGGATGCCGAGCTGGGCCAGCCCGTCGGCGGTGTAGTCCTTGACCTTGTGGGCCAGCACCGCGCCGAGGGCGGATACGCCGATCGCGCCGCCCAGGCTGCGGAAGAACGCCACCACCGAACTGGCCGCGCCGAGCTCGTGTGGGCCGACGGTGTTCTGCACGGCGAGGACGAGGTTCTGCATGGTCAGGCCCAGGCCGACGCCGATCAGCACCATGTAGACGCTGAGCAGGGTGAAGCTGGTGTCCGCGCGCAGCGTGCCCATGAGGGCGAAGCCGATGGTGAGCAGCACCGAGCCGGCCACGAGGAACCGCTTCCAACGGCCGGTCCTGGTGATGATCCGTCCGCCCACCGTCGAGGCGACGAGCAGGCCGAGGATCATCGGCAGGGTCATGAGGCCGGACATGGTCGGGGTCTGGCCGCGGCTGATCTGGAAGTACTGGCCGAGGAAGATCGACGCGCCGAACATGCCGACACCGACCGCGATGCTGGCGACGACGGCGAGGCTGATGGTGCGGTTGCGGAACAGTCGCGGTGGGATCATCGGCTCGGCGGCCCGGGTCTCCACCCGGATCGCCAGCGCGCCGAGGACCAGCGCGCCGAGCACCATGACGGCGGTCTGCCAGGACGCCCAGGCGAACTGGTCGCCGGCGAGCGAGACCCAGATCAGCAGCACCGAGACGGCCGCGGTGATCAGGGTGGCACCCCACCAGTCGATCTCCGCCTTACGCTTGATCACGGGCAGGTGCAGCGTCTTCTGCAACACGATCAGCGCGACGATGGCGAACGGCACGCCGACGTAGAAGCACCAGCGCCAGCCGAGCCAGGAGGTGTCCACGATCACGCCGCCGATCAGCGGGCCGCCGATGGTGCCGACGGCCATCACGGCACCGAGGTAGCCGCTGTAGCGACCCCGCTCGCGCGGGGCGATCATCGTGGCCATGATCACCTGGGCCAGTGCGGTGAGGCCGCCCGCGCCGATGCCCTGGACCACCCGGCAGGCGATCAGCTCACCGGTGCCCTGCGCGAGGCCGGCCAGCACCGAGCCCAGGACATAGATCCCCAGGGCGAGCTGGACCAGGGTCTTCTTGCTGGTCAGGTCGGCGAGCTTGCCCCAGATGGGGGTGGTCGCGGTGGTCGCGAGCAGGGCCGAGGTGACCACCCAGGTGTACGCGGACTGGCCGCCGTGCAGTTCGGTGATGATCCGCGGCAGCGCGTTCGAGATGACCGTGGAGGAGAGGATCGCGACGAACAGGCCCAGCAGCAGGCCGGAGAGTGCCTCCAGGATCTGCCGGTGGGTCATGGTGACGGCGGTCGCCTGGGTGGGCGCTGTCGCCTGGGTCATCGTTGTTGCCTCCGAGCGGAGTCGAGGTGGAACGGCGGTTGACCTGGTACGCGTGGGCCGCCTGGGAGTTGCCCGAAGCAACCGTATGCCTTGGTTGCCTGAAGCAACAACTTGTTGGACCGGCGCCGTATTCCCCGCCGCGCGGCGCTACTGCCAGGAGTCGTTGAACCGACCCAACAGCCGGGCGAACTCCTCGACATCCCGCTCCGGCCAGCCGTCCAGGGCCCGCAGGAACTCCCCCAGCCGCGCGGCGCGGGCCACGTCGAACCGGTGCTGCCCCTCCTCGGTGAGACTGATCTGCGCGGCCCGCCGGTCGCTCGGGTCGGGGTCGCGGTGGACCAGCCCGAGCACCTCCAGCGCGTTGATCTGCCGGCTCAGCGTGCCCTTGCCCACGCCGAGCCGCGCCGCCAACTCGGTCAACCGGATCGACCCACTACGCCGCAACCAGAGCAGCAGCCCGTAGGTGTTCGGTTCGAGGTTCGGGTGCACCTCGCGGGCGATCTCCCAGGAGACCGCCCGGCCACGACGCAGCAGAGCGGTCAACTCGTGCTCGACCGCCCGGATCGGCTCCGGCAGGTGCTCATCCACGGCCTAGAGACTACGGCTCGGTCGACCCGCCGCCGCCCGAGAGTCGGCGTCGCATCACCGGGCGTAGCAGACCGTCCTTCGTGGTGCCCTCGATGGTCACGTCAGCACCCCGCCCCTGATGGGTCAGCGTGGCGACCGCGTTGCCGAAGTAGGGGCCGGCCAGCTTGCGCCAGCGCACCCCCGGGCGGCGGACACCCGCCGAGCGGGCCAACGCCCGGGTCGCCCCGGCCGGCCCGGCCGACCAGCCCAGCCGCATCAGCGGACGGATGCCGGCCGGCACCTGGTTGTGGATCGGCGAGCAGGTGAGCTGGTGTACGGGAGTGACCACCGCCGGGTCGGCGAACCGGGCCCGCGCCACGTACGAGTGGTGCACGTCCCCGGAGAGCACGCTGATCGACGCCGGCGGGGCGTACGCCGGACCGGCGCCCACCCGTGCGCCGGACTCCCTCGGGGTGCCGGTGCCGATCCGGGCGAACGTCTCCGCCATCGCCTCGAAGGAGCGCCGG
The DNA here is from genome assembly GCF_040654415.1 of Micromonospora sp. NPDC050695. Lineage (NCBI taxonomy): Bacteria > Bacillati > Actinomycetota > Actinomycetes > Micromonosporales > Micromonosporaceae > Micromonospora > Micromonospora sp. NPDC050695. The sequence goes on along the minus strand of NZ_JBFAHZ010000003.1, from coordinate 152,603 downwards.
AACGCGGCCCAGTGCTCCAGGTCCAGTGCGCGGCGCAGCTTCTCCGCCCCGCGCGCCACCCACGGCCGGCGCGAGTCCGCCAACTTCTCGTTCCATGCCTCGATGTGGTGGATGCCCTGCGGCAGCAGCCACGGCAGCGAAGCCCCGACCACCAGGTGGTCGTAGACCCCGTGCGCCTGGTCGAGGAACCAGGACCACTCACCCGGCGGCAGCATCGCCCGGCTGCCCGCGTCGAGCACCCGGCTGCACCGGTTGTCCAGCATGACCAGCCGGGTGCGTCCCAGGTCCAGTGCGTAACTCCACTGGTACTGCACGGCGCGCCAACGCTCCGTGTCGTGCGCCAGGTCGGACTCCTGATCCACCCGGTGCCCGAACTCGCGCAGCACGCCGGTCGCGTCCTCGGCGGCGGCGACCTTCGCGAAGACCGGGTCGGCGGCGATCTCGTCGGGGGACAGGTTGCCCAGATGCTGGTAGACCCAGTACGAGGCCAGCCCGCTGCCGATCCGCTCCGGCCACCACGGCTGCTCGCGCATCTCGGCACGCCACGCCGCCGAGGTGTTCCAGTCGTCGATGATCTCGTGATCGTCGAAGATCATCACGCTCGGCACGGTGGACAGCAGCCAGCGGATCTCCGGATCGCGCCACGACTCCAGGTAGAGCTTGGTGTACTCGTCGAAGCTCACCACCTGGTCGGCCGGGGCACCCTTGGGCCGCCGCCGGCGCCGGCGCAGCAGCCGGCGCACCGTGGGCGAGGTGACGTCGGCGTAGACCTGGTCACCGAGCAGCACCAGCAGGTCGGGCAGCGGGTTGGACTCCGGGTCGGCCATCAACCGCCGGGCGTACGCGTCGAGCGCGTCCGGCGGCAGCTTGCGGGTGGTGGCGTGCTGGGTGGTCTCCCGGCACGAGCCGAAGATCAGATTGACCGGCTGGTCCCGGTCGTCGGCGGCCCGGGTGCGGATCACGCTCGGCGGGAAGCCGCTGCTCGGCACCGGCCAGACCACCTCGTCGTCGACCAGCACCTCGTAGGTGGTCGCGCTGTCCGGGGTGAGCCCCTCCACCACGACCAACGCGTAGTGGTGGTCGTACGCCGAGAAGGTGGGTGCGGTGCCGGTGGCCCCGTCGGCGGTGCGGACGGTGACCACGGCGGGCGCCGCCGTCTCCACCCAGATCGTCGCCCGGGTGTCCACCACTCGCCGCAGGAGTGGGCCGATGAGAAGGTGTGCGGCGGGCATGCGGCCGAGCCTACCGCCGGTTCCCCGCACCGGCCGCGTGCGGTGGCTGAGACCCCGGGCGTCGCCCGGCCGGCGGTCGGCTGCGATCCCGGGCATCGCTCGGGGTGCGGTGGCTGGGACGCCGCCGCCGGCATCTGACAGGATTCCGGCATGGCCGAATATCTCGTCCTCGCTCTGGTCCTGCTCGGTGTGCTGATCGCCGGCACAGTCGGGCTGGTCGTGCCGCGTCTGCGGCGGCGGCCCGAGCCTCCGCTGCCACGCACCGAGGTCGACACCCGGGCCGAAGAGGATCTCGCCGGCCCACCGGTCGAGGCACCCGAGTCCGATCTGTCCACCGGTGTCCTGGTCGAACCGCCGCCGGTGCTCGAGGCGCCCGCGCCGACCGTGGAGGTGCCCGAGCCGACCGCCGGGCGGCTCGTCCGGCTCCGCTCGCGGCTGTCCCGCTCGCAGAACGTCTTCGGCAAGGGCCTGCTCGGCCTGCTCGCCCGCGACCACCTCGACGAGGACGTCTGGGAGGAGATCGAGGACAGCCTGATCACCGCCGACGTCGGCGTCGACGCCACCCGCGACATCGTCGACCGGCTCCGCGAGCGGACCCGGGTGCTGGGCACCCGCTCGGCCTCCGAGCTGCGCGCGCTGCTCGCCGCCGAGCTGGTCAACGCGCTCGACCCGACCCTGGACCGCTCGCTGCGGACCGCCCCGAAGGACGGCGTCCCCGCGGTGGTCCTGGTCGTCGGCGTCAACGGTGCCGGCAAGACCACCACCTGCGGCAAGATCGCCCGGGTGCTGGTGGCCGACGGCCGCACCGTACTGCTCGGCGCCGCCGACACCTTCCGGGCCGCCGCCGCCGACCAGCTGGAGACCTGGGGATCGCGCGTCGGCGCGGAGACCGTCCGTGGCCCGGAGGCCGCCGACCCGGCCAGCGTCGCGTTCGACGCGGTCAAGCGCGGCATCGACACCGGCGTGGACACCGTGCTCATCGACACCGCCGGCCGCCTGCAGAACAAGGTCGGCCTGATGGACGAGCTGGGCAAGGTCAAGCGCGTGGTGGAGAAGCAGGGTCCGATCGACGAGACACTGCTCATCCTCGACGCCACCACCGGGCAGAACGGCCTGGAGCAGGCGCGGGTCTTCACCGAGGTGGTCAACGTGACCGGCGTGGTGCTGACCAAGCTCGACGGCACCGCCAAGGGCGGCATCGTGATCGCCGTGCAGCGCAAGCTCGGCATCCCGGTGAAGCTCGTCGGCCTCGGCGAAGGCAAGGACGATCTGGCCCCGTTCGACCCCGCGCAGTTCGTTGACGCGTTGCTGGGGACCGAGGCCACCGGACGGGACGCGTAGTCTCGGGTGACCACTGACGATCGCGCGTACGCGGGCTGGCGTGACCCCGGCCACCCCTCGCAGCGCCTCGGGAGACCGTACGTGACTTCGCAGGAGATCCCGCTGCACGGCGGCAACGTGAGCACCGTCGTCCGCGTGGGGGACACGGTCCGTCGCAACGCCGGACCGTGGACCCCGTCCGTGCACGCCCTGCTGCGTCACCTGGAGTACGTCGGGTTCACCGGGGCGCCCCGGGCGCTCGGTATGGACGAGCGCAACCGCGAGGTGCTGTCGTACCTGGAGGGGGAGTGCGGGGAGTACCCGCTCGCCCCGCACTGGGTGACCGACGAGGCGCTGGTGACCGTCGCCACCATGCTGCGGATGTTCCACGACGCCCAGTACGGCTTCACGCCGCCGCCGGGAGCGGTCTGGCGCTCGTTCGGGCCGCCGCCGCCGGACACCGAGGTGATCTGCCACCACGACGCCGCGCCGCACAACGTGATCTGGCGTCCGGACGGCACGCTGGGGCTGATCGACTTCGACCTCGCGTCGCCCGGCGCCCGGATCTACGACGTGGCGTACGCGGCCTGGACGTGGGTGCCGATCTTCGCGGACCGGGATTCGATCACGCTGGGCTGGAAGCGTCCGGACCGGCCGCGCCGGTTGCGCCTCTTCGCCGACGCGTACGGGCTGATCCCTCGGGACCGGCACCGGCTGATCCGGACCATCCGCAAGCGGATCGTGGACCACGTCGAGGGGATCCGCCGGATGGCCGCGGCCGGTGAGCCGGCGTTCGTCCGGATCGTGCACAAGGGGCACCTGCGCCGGCCGATGCGCGACCTGCGGCTGCTCGACTACGAGCGGCACGCCCTGGAGAACGCCCTCCGCTGAGCGGTGACCGGTCGATGCTCGGGCGGTCCCGGCAAGCGGGCCGGCCGATGGGCCTGGCCGGTCAGCCATCGACGCCCGCCGTCCGGGCGATCCACCACCGTCCATGCCGCGTACTGTGCGGACTTCGTGACACGTACGAAACAACCCGTCACCAAACGGAAACCAGCACGGGACCCTGGGTGAAACAGCCGGCCGCGAAGCTTCCGCGCAACCGGCCTACGGGCGACGCTGCCCCGGAAAGCCGCGAAGGAGGACTTCACCTTTAGGAGGCCAGCGTGCCTGAAGCACCGACGATCGACGGCGCCAATACCACATGGCTGCTGGTTTCGACCGCGCTCGTGCTGCTCATGACCCCCGGACTGGCGCTGTTCTACGGCGGCCTCAACCGGGCCAAGGGCGTACTCAACATGATGATGATGAGCTTCTCCGCCATCGGGCTCATCTCTATTCTGTGGTGGTTCTACGGCTTCAGCGTCGCCTTCGGGACCGACGTGAACGGCTTCTGGGGCGACCCGGGCGCATACCTCGGCACCAAGACCTTCCTCGCCGAGACCGACCTGTGGGGTGCCACGGCGGAGAACCCCAGCGGCATCGGGATTCCGCTCTACGTGTTCATGGCCTTCCAGATGGTCTTCGCGGTGATCACCGTCGCGCTGATCAGCGGTGCCATCGCCGACCGGGCCAAGTTCGCCGGTTGGCTGCTCTTCGCGTTCGGCTGGGCCACCCTGGTCTACTTCCCGGTCGCGCACTGGGTGTGGGGCGGCGGCATCATCGGCGCCGACATCCACGCACTGGACTTCGCCGGTGGCACCGCGGTGCACATCAACGCCGGTGCGGCGGCCCTGGCCGTGGCTCTGGTGCTCGGCAAGCGACTCGGCTGGCCACGTGAGGGCATGAAGCCGCACAACATCCCGCTCGTCGCGCTCGGTGCCGGTCTGCTGTGGTTCGGGTGGTTCGGGTTCAACGCCGGCTCGGAGCTGACCGTCGACTCGGTCGCCGGTCTCGCCTTCATCAACACGCAGCTCGCCACGGCGGCGGCGGTGCTCGGCTGGATCGCGGTCGAGTGGATCAAGGACCGTAAGCCGACGATGGTCGGTGCCTCGTCCGGCGCCATCGCCGGCCTGGTCGCCATCACCCCGGCCTGTGGCTTCATCGCCCCGTGGGCGTCCGTCCTGCTCGGCATCATCGCCGGTGCGGTCTGCGCGCTCGCCGTCAGCCTCAAGTACCGGCTCGGCTACGACGACTCCCTCGACGTGGTCGGCGTGCACTTCGTCGGCGGCTGGATCGGGTCGCTCTGGCTCGGTCTCTTCGCCACCAACTCGGTCAACGCCGCGATCTCCGACGTGGTGGGCGCCTCGGACGGCCTCTTCTACGGCGGCGGCGCGACCCAGCTCGGGCGGCAGGCCCTCGCCGGCCTGATCGTCACCGCGTGGTCGTTCGGCATCGCCTGGGTGCTCGCCTTCGTCATCGAGAAGACCATCGGCTTCCGCGTCAAGGGCGAGGCCGAGGTCGAGGGCATCGACATCGCCGAGCACGCCGAGAGCAGCTACGACCTGTCCCCGGCGGGCGGCGGCACGGGCAGCGCGTTCGCGATGGCCGGCATCGGCACCCCCGGTGGCGGCACCACGAGCGCCGCCAAGCCGGAGGCGGAGCCCGCCGAGCCGGTCAGCGAAAAGGTCGCCGGTTAACGTTCCTGGGATGGAGGGGTTGGACATGAAGCTGGTGACCGCGGTCATCAAGCCGTACCAACTGGACGCGGTGAAGGAGGCCCTGCACGCCCTCGGGGTGGCCGGGCTGACCGTCAGCGAGGTGCAGGGGTACGGGCGGCAGAAGGGGCACACCGAGGTCTACCGGGGTGCCGAGTACACGGTCGAGTTCCTGCCCAAGATCCGGGTCGAGGTGCTCACCGACGAGATCGACGTGGACAAGGTGGTGGACGCCATCGTCGGCGCCGCCCGTACGGGCAAGATCGGCGACGGCAAGGTCTGGGTCACCGGTGTCGAGGAGGTCGTCCGGGTGCGTACCGGCGAGCGCGGCCTCGACGCTCTCTGATCCGGCCACGACCGACATGACCTCGTTGATCAAGGGGAACGCGTCCGGGCACACCGGTGACGGTGACGCGAACCTCTTGATCAACGAGGTCGTCGGCGTACGCGGGGGGATCGGGGAGGCCGCTCGGCGGGGGCGGGCCGCCGCGTACGACACCTTTCTGCGCGGGCTGCTGCCGGCGCGCGACGGGGTGGCGTTGCTCGCCGTCGGCGGGTTGGGGCGGCGGCAGTGCGCACCGTACGGCGACCTCGACCTCGTCCTGCTGCACGCCGGGGTGCCCGGCACGGACGAGCTGGCCGCCTCGCTGTGGTACCCGATCTGGGACGCCGGCCTGCGACTCGACCACTCGGTACGCACCGTCTCCGAGGCGCTGTCCGTCGCCCAGGACGACGTCAAGGTCGCTCTCGGGCTGCTCGACGCCCGGCTGGTGGTCGGCGACCGGGCGCTGGCCGACTCACTGATCCGCACCGCCGCCGACCACTGGCGGCGTACCGCCGTGCGGCACCTGCCCGGTCTGCGGGAGGTCACCGACGCACGCTGGCAGGCACACGGCGAACTCGCCTTCCTGCTGGAGGGCGACCTCAAGGAGGCCGCCGGCGGGCTGCGCGACGTGGGGTTGCTGCGCGCGATCTCCGCCGCCGGCATCACCGACGCGCTGCGCCCCGCCGTGCGCGCCGCCCACCTGCGCCTGCTGGACGCCCGTGACGCCCTGCACGAGCAGGTCGGCCGCCGGGTCGACCGGCTCGTCGCCCAGGAACGCGACGGCGTGGCCACACTGCTGGGCCTGGAGGACGGCGACGCGCTGCTGCGCCGGGTCGCCGGGGACGCCCGTACGGTCAGCCACGCCCTGGACGACGCCTTCCGGGCCGCCGACCGGCTGCGCTCCGGCCGGTCCCGAGGCGGAAACGGTCGCCCCGGGCGCCGTCCGGTGGCCCGCGACGTCGTCGAACACGACGGTGAGTTGGTGCTCGCGCGGACGGCGATCGGAGCGCGCCCCGACCCGAGCCTGTCGCTGCGGATCGCCGCCGCGGCGGCCGCCACCCGGCTGCCGATCGCCCGAGCCACCTGCGAGTGGCTGGCGGCGTACTGCCCACCGCTGCCCGCCCCCTGGCCGGCCGAGGCCCGGGCCGCGCTGACCACCCTGCTCGGCGCCGGTGCCGGCCTGGTGCCGGCCTGGGAGACGTGCGACCGGTACGGGCTGGTCGACGGCTGGCTGCCGGAGTGGACCCGGCTGCGCAGCCTGCCCCAGCACAACCCGGTGCACCGCTACACCCTGGACCGGCACCTGGTGCAGACCGCCCACGAGGCCAGCCGGCACACCCGCGAGGTGGAACGCCCCGACCTGCTGCTGCTCGGTGCGCTGCTGCACGACATCGGCAAGGGCCTCGCCGGTGACCACAGCACCGTCGGGGTGCCACTCGCCGAGGCGGTGGCGACCCGGATCGGTCTGCCCGCCGCCGAGACCGAGCTGATCGGCAAACTGGTGCGGCTGCACCTGCTGCTGCCCGACGTGGCCACCCGCCGCGACCTGGCCGACCCGGTCACCATCGCCTCGGTGGCGGAGGCCGTCGGTGACACCGGCACGCTCGATCTGCTGCACGCGCTGGTGCGCGCGGACGCGGCGGCGACCGGGCCGGCGGCCTGGTCGGACTGGAAGGGGCGGCTGGTCGCCGAGCTGGTCGCGCGGGTCCGTACCGCGCTGGACACCGGCGTCCTGCCCGAGCCGCCGGCCCCGGACCCGGCGCTGCTGGCCGGGCCGCTGCCGGTCGTCCACCTCACCGGGGACCGGGTGGCGGTGGCGGCGGCCGACCGGCGTGGTCTGCTCGCCACGGTGGCCGGCTGCCTGGCGCTGCACCGACTGGAAGTGATCTCCGCGGACGCCTCGGCGGTTGACGGCCGCGCTCTGGTCGAGTGCCGGGTGCAACCCCGCTACGGCCTACCGCCGGACCCGGTGCCACTCCGCGCTGACCTGCGCCGGGCCGTCGCCGGCGACGTGTCGGTCACCCAGCGGCTACGCGGCCGTGCCCTCGCCAGCCGTGGCGGCGGCGCGGCTCCCCGGGTGGTCTGGCACCGCGAGGCGGCCACCGACGCCGTACTGCTGGAACTGCGCGCCGCCGACGCCGCCGGACTGCTCTACCGGGTGACGTGCGCGCTCGACGAGGCCGGCGCCCTGGTCCGCGCGGCCCGGATCTCCACCCTCGGCGCTGACGTGGTGGACGCCTTCTACCTGGTCGGCGGATGGCCCGACGACGCCACCCGGGCCCGCCTGGAGGCCGCGGTCCTCGCCGCCGTCTGACCCCGGGATGTGCTTCGGATCCTCCAGGAGTTGCGGTTGCGGTTGCGGTTGCGGTTGCGGTCCCGAGCGGCAGGGCCGCGCGCGTCGACGGGCCCGGCGCGTGCCGGGGCGAAGCCGTCTCCGTTGTGGGCCTGATGACTGTGCGGCATCAATATGCCGCACAGTCATCACGCTCACGGGGGCATCCGCCACCGGCTGCCGGCTGCTCTCTCCGCCGTCAGCGTGCGCCGGTGGTGCTCAGCCCCGAGGGTGACAGCGGGACCGCTCGCCCTCGCCGACGGCAAGGCCGGGTACGTCGCGGGACGTAGGAGCGGTGCCGCTCGTGGACGCACGTCGGGGAGCGTCGGCGCGGGCAGAATGACGGCATGCGGCAGAGTGGTCGGCACGGGCGGCGGGACACGGCGGCGGACGCCGCGCTCGCCCTGGTGCTGCTCGGGTTCGGGCTGCTCGCCACCGGTCTGGCCGGCGACAATCAGCCGGGGTCCACGCCGGTCGACACCACCTGCCGGGTGCTGCTCGCCGTCGCCGCGCTCGCCCTGGTGGTCCGGCGCCGCACTCCGGTCGTCACCCTCGCCGTGGTCACCGTGGCCACCTCGACGTACCTGGTGATCGGCTACCCGTACGGGCCGATCCTGCTCACGTTCCTGATCGCGGTGTACACCGTGGCGGTGTGGCTGCCGGTGCGTCCGGCGGCGCTCGCCACCGGTGCCGCGTTCGTGCTGTTGTTGGCGCACGTCTTCTTCGGTCGGGGCCCGGCCCCCGGTTGGGCGGGAGTGTTGCCCGCGTCGGCCTGGGTGGTCGTACCGTTCGCGGTGGGGGTGGTGGTGCGGGTGAGTCGTGAGGCGACCGCGCGCACCCGTGCCGAAGAGGCCCGCAGCCGTGTCGAACAGGCGCGACGGCAGGCCGACGAGGAGCGGCTGCGCATCGCGCAGGAGGTGCACGACGTGGTGGGGCACGGGCTCGCCGCGATCAGCATGCAGGCGGAGATCGCCCTGCACCTGCTGCCGAAGCGGCCGGAGCAGGCGGAGGTGGCCCTGACCGCGATCAGCCGGACCAGCCGGGAGGCCCTGGACGAACTGCGGGTCACCCTCGGCGCGGTGCGACGGGGCGCGGAGCGTGAGCCGGTACCCGGCCTGGCCCGCCTCCCGGCGTTGCGCGAGCGGCTCGCCGGGGCCGGGCTCGCCGTCGAGGTACGCGTGGTCGGTGGCCCCGGGGAGTTGCCCGCCGCGGTGGACCTGGCCGCGTACCGGGTGGTGCAGGAGGCGTTGACCAACGTGCTGCGGCACGCGGGGGTGGCGAGCGCGGAGGTGACCGTGGACTACCGCGCGGACGAGGTGACCGTCGAGGTCACCGACCGGGGGGTGGGGACGGGCCGCGCCGGGGCTGCTCCGGTCGACGACGAGGGCGGCCACGGTCTGGCCGGGATGCGGGAGCGGGTCGCGGCGCTGGGCGGACGGTTGACCACCGGGCCGCGCGCCGGGGGCGGGTTCCGGGTGTACGCCGGGCTGCCCGTGGAGCCCGCGACGTGATCCGGGTGCTGATCGCCGACGACCAGGACCTGGTCCGGCTCGGGCTGCGCGCGCTGGTGGAGAGCGAGGACGACCTGGCGCTGGCCGGCGAGGCGGCCGACGGCCTGCGGGCGGTGGAGCTGGCCCGGCGGGAACGGCCGGACGTGGTGCTGATGGACATCCGGATGCCCGGCATCGACGGCATCGAGGCGACCCGCCGCATCGTCGCCGACCCCGACCTGACGGGTACGCGGGTGGTGGTGCTCACCACCTTCGAGCTGGACGAGTACGTCTTCGACGCCCTGCGGCACGGTGCGAGCGGGTTCCTCACCAAGGACACCCGGCCGGCCGAGTTGCTGCGCGCGATCCGGCTGGTGGCCGAGGGGGAGGCGTTGCTGTCGCCGTCGGTGACCCGGCGGGTGGTGCGGGAGTTCGCCACCCGACCGTCGCGGGTGCCCCGTCCGCACCCCCGGCTGGACACGCTCACCGACCGGGAGCGCCAGGTGGTCGGCCTGGTCGGTGAGGGGCTGAACAACGAGGAGATCGCCGCCCGGTTGGTGGTCAGCCCGGCGACCGCGCGGACCCACGTCAGCCGGGCGATGGGCAAGCTGGGAGCCCGGGATCGGGCCCAGCTCGTCGTCTTCGCGTACCAGTCGGGGTTGGTCTCGGGGTGAGGGCCGGGCCGGGCGACAGCGGCCCCGCGGCCGGGCGGCTACCCTAGCGGTGGCCGGACTCCGCACTGCCGGCCGCGTTGTGCCCGCCGGAACACTGACAAACGGGATGTTCGCGTGTTTGACACCTTGAGTGACCGCCTGTCCGGGATCTTCACCAAGCTCCGCGGCAAGGGGCGGCTCACCGACGCCGACATCGACGCCACCGCGCGCGAGATCCGCCTCGCGCTGCTGGAGGCGGACGTTGCGCTGCCGGTGGTCAAGGGCTTCATCGCGGCCGTCAAGGAGCGCGCCCGCAGCGCCGAGGTCTCGCAGGCGCTGAACCCGGCCCAGCAGATCATCAAGATCGTCAACGAAGAGCTGATCAACGTGCTCGGCGGTGAGGGCCGGCGACTCCAGTTCGCCAAGCAGCCGCCCACCGTGATCATGCTGGCCGGCCTCCAGGGTTCCGGTAAGACGACCCTGGCCGGCAAGTTGGCCCGCTGGCTCAAGGGCCAGGGGCACCAGCCGCTGCTCGTCGCCGCCGACCTCCAGCGTCCCAATGCCGTCGGGCAGCTCCAGGTGCTCGGTGGTCGGGCCGGCGTCGAGGTGTACGCCCCGGAGCCCGGCAACGGCACCGGTGACCCGGTGCAGGTGGCGCGCGCGTCGATCGAGCACGCGAAGCGTGCCGCCCGCGACATCGTCATCGTCGACACCGCCGGCCGGCTCGGCATCGACGCCGAGATGATGCAGCAGGCCGCCGACATCCGCGACGCCGTCTCGCCGGACGAGGTCATCTTCGTCATCGACGCGATGGTCGGTCAGGACGCCGTCCGCACCGCCGAGGCGTTCCGTGACGGCGTCGGCATCACCGGTGTGGTGCTCTCCAAGCTCGACGGCGACGCCCGCGGTGGCGCCGCGCTGTCGGTGCGCGAGGTCACCGGGCAGCCGATCCTGTTCGCCTCCACCGGCGAGAAGTTGGAGGACTTCGACGTCTTCCACCCCGACCGGATGGCCAGCCGGATCCTCGGCATGGGCGACGTCCTCACTCTGATCGAGCAGGCCGAGCAGGCCTTCGACTCCGATCAGAAGGAGAAGATGACCGCCAAGCTGATGGGCGGTGAGCAGTTCACCCTGGACGACTTCCTCGACCAGCTCATCGCGGTGCGGCGGATGGGCCCGATCGCCAACGTGCTGGCCATGATGCCCGGCATGGGGCAGATGAAGGACCAGCTCGCCGAGCTGGACGACAGCCACTTCGACCGGGTCACCGCGATCATCCGGTCGATGACCCCGGGCGAGCGGACCAACCCGAAGATCATCAACGGCTCCCGCCGGGCGCGTATCGCCAACGGCTCCGGGGTCACCGTGATGGACGTCAACCAGCTGCTCAACCGCTTCGCCGACGCGCAGAAGATGATGAAGCAGATGGGCGGCATGATGGGCCTGCCCGGCGGCGGCCGGCGCAAGGCGACCAAGTCGCCGAAGAACAAGCGCAAGGGCACCAAGGGTGGCGGTCGGCCGCGTACCGGTGCCGGCCTTCCGGGCGGCCTTCCGGGCGGCCTTCCGGGTGGCATGCCGCAGCTCCCGCCGGGGATGGACCCGAACGACCTCGCCGGTGGCCAGGGCCTGCCGCCCGGCTTCAAGCTTCCAAAGATCGACTTCAACAAGCTCGGCAAGGGCGGCGACAACCGCCCCCGCTGACGCGTGTCGGTGGCGGCGTCGCGGACCCCGAGGTGATCGGGTAGGACTGTGCGCATGGCTCTTCACGTGCGTGGTGTGCTGCTCCCCGCCGACGAGGTCCGGGATCTCTGGCTGGTCGGCGACCGGGTGACCTTCACCCCGGTGCCCGAGGCGGAGACCGTGGTCGACGGCGGCTTCGTCCTGCCCGGGCTTGTTGACGCGCACTGCCACATCGGCATCGCCCGAGGTGGCGCACCGATCACCTCGCTCGACCAGGCCCGCGAGTTGGCCCACGTCGACCGGGACGCCGGGGTGCTGGCGATCCGCGACGCCGGTTCGCCGTACCCGTACCCCGATCTCGACGACGAGCCGGACCTGCCGCGACTGGCCCGCGCCGGCCGGCACGTCGCGCCGCCGAAGCGCTACCTGCGCGACATCGGCGTGGAGGTCGGTGCGGCCGAGGTCGCCGCCACGGTGGCCGCGCAGGCACGGGCCGGCAACGGCTGGGTCAAGCTGGTCGGCGACTGGATCGACCGTGGCGTGGGCGACCTGGCGCCGTCCTGGGACGCGGACACCCTCACCGCCGCCGTGCGGGCCGCGCACGACGCCGGGGTACGGGCCGCGGTGCACACCTTCTCCGAGTCGGCGGTCGAGATCATGGTGCGGGCCGGGGTCGACTCGGTGGAGCACGGCACCGGGCTCAGCCTCGACCTGATCGACGAGATGGCCCGCCAGGGCACCGCCCTGGTCCCCACAATGATCAACATTGCCACCTTCGGGAGCATCGCCGAGCAGGCGCGGGCCAAGTTCCCCGGGTACGCCGAGCACATGCTCTCGTTGCGCGACCGCTTCCCCGAGGTGGTGCGCGCGGCGCACGAGGCGGGCGTACCGATCTACGTGGGCACCGACGCCGGCGGTGGCATCGACCACGGGCTCGCCGCCGACGAGATGCTGCTGCTGCACGAGCAGGCCGGCATGGCACCGCTCGACGTGCTCGCCGCCGCCTCCTGGGGTGCCCGGGACTGGCTCGGCTTCCCCGGCCTGGTCGAGGGCGGCCTCGCCGACCTGACCGTCTACCCCGAGGATCCCCGCCGCGACCTACGCGTCGTCCGGGCTCCGTCCCGCACGATCCTGCGCGGCCGAGTGATCCGCTAACCGCCCCCGTCCCCGTCCCCGTCCCCGCCCCGGCCCCGCCCCGTCCCCCGTCCCCCGCCCCCGCGCACGCTCTGCTCCTCGCCGCGCCGCTCGTGCTCCGCGCCGGGCGCCGCGCCCGCTCCGCGCCGGGCGCCGCTCGCGCGGCGCGCCCCTCGCAAGATCGCGCTCGATCCAGGATGTAGTGGCCCCGGCGACCTGGGATGCCACTACATCCAGGATCGAGCGCGATCTTGGCGCGGAGGGCCGCGGGCAGCGCGGCGGGGCGGGGTGTGCGGCGCGTGGCGGGGTAGGGGCGTGCCGGGGTACCCGGGGCTGGTCAGTGGGTGAGGCGGGCTGCGGCGCTGAAGAGGTGCACGGCCAGGTCGGCCAGGGCCGTGGCGGTCTGGTCGATCGGGGAGCGGGGGAGCACGATGTGGCTCACCACGAGCCGGACGATCGTGTCGGCGGCGAAGGCCAGCGCGGCCTGGTCCGCTCCCGGCAGGTGGTCGCCGGCCCAGTCGATCAGCGCGCCGGACGCCTCGGTGAGCACGACCTCGGCCCGGGTGGTGAGGTACGGGAGCAACTCGTCGGAGCCGCCTCGGGCACTGGTCAGGATGGCTTTGACCAGCGGGTTGTCGGCGGCCGTGGTGAGGGTGTGCGCGATCGCCGCGTGTGCGCCGGCGCGTACGTCGGAGCCGTGCGCGAGCAGGGCGGCCCGGACGTCGCCGACGAACCGGTCCACCTCGCGGCGGGCGAGCGCCTCGGCCAGCCCCGCCTTGCTGCCGAATTCGTTGTAGACGGTCTGCCGGCTCACCCCCGCCGTGGTGGCCACCCCGCCCATCCGGACCGCGTCCCAGCCTGCGGCGATGGTCCGCGCGCGGGCGGCGTCCACGATCGTGTCCCGCAGCCGCTGGCGGGGCGAGTCCGTCGATGTAGTCATGGTGGTCGAATTCTACGGGCGGTCCGCCGGGCCGCCCAGCGTCGAGCTGCCACCGCGACCCCGCGGGCCCGCCCCAGCGTCGAGCCGCCAGCGCGGCCCGCCCAGCCCGTCGGTCCGTGCGCTGGCGTGCGTGGTCGAGCCGCCAGCACGGGCCGGTAGCCCGCGCGGCACCGCCACCGGTCGCGGTGGCGGGCGGGTGCGACACGGCACGACGGCTCCCGGGCGCGGCGTCGCACCGCGTGACGCATAGGATGTGCGGTCATGGCACGCGTGCTCACTCCCCGCGCGGAGGACTTCCCCCGCTGGTACCAGGACCTGATCGCCAAGGCGAAGCTGGCCGACAACGGCCCGGTCCGCGGCACCATGGTCATCCGACCGGCCGGCTACGCCATCTGGGAGCGGATGCAGCTCGAGATGGACGCCCGGATCAAGGCGGCTGGCGCGGAGAACGCGTACTTCCCGCTGTTCATTCCGGAGAGCTACCTCAAGCGTGAGGCCGAGCACGTCGAGGGCTTCTCGCCGGAGTTGGCGGTGGTCACTCACGGTGGCGGCAAGCAGCTCGCCGAGCCGGTGGTGGTGCGCCCCACCAGCGAGACGGTGATCGGCGAGTTCATGGCCAAGTGGATCGACTCGTACCGGGACCTGCCGCTGCTGCTCAACCAGTGGGCGAACGTGGTCCGGTGGGAGCTGCGGCCACGGATCTTCCTGCGCACCAGTGAGTTCCTCTGGCAGGAGGGGCACACTGCGCACGCCACCCGCGAGGACGCGCGGGCGTACGCGCGGCGGATCCTGCACGAGGCGTACGAGGACCTGATGGTCAACGTGCTCGGCATCCCGGTCGTGGTGGGCCTGAAGACGGCCCGTGAGCGGTTCGCGGGCGCGACGGCCACGTACACCTGCGAAGGCATGATGGGCGACGGCAAGGCGCTGCAGTTGGGCACGAGCCACGAGCTGGGCCAGAACTTCGCCAAGGCGTTCGACATCAGCTACTCCTCGAAGGAGGGCGGTCGGGAGCACGCCTGGACCACCTCGTGGGGCACGTCGACCCGGATGCTGGGCGGCCTGATCATGGCGCACGGCGACGACAACGGTCTGCGGGTGCCGCCGCGGCTGGCGCCCATCCAGGCGTACGTCATGATCGTCAAGGACGGCGAGGGCGTCGCCGAGGCGGCGGCCAAGCTGCTCGACGGCCTGCGGGACGCCGGTGTCCGGGTCGCGCTCGACGACCGGACCGACACCGCGTTCGGCCGCCGGGCCGTCGACGCCGAGCTGCGTGGCTATCCGGTACGCGTCGAGGTCGGCCCCCGTGACCTGGCCGTCGGCAACGCGACGGTGGTGCGCCGTACCGACGGGTCGAAGGCCCCGACGCCGGTCGCCGACGTGGTCGGCGCGGTCCTCGCCGCGCTGGAGGCCGACCAGCAGGTGCTGCACGACCAGGCGTTGGCCAACCGCCAGTCGCGCACCGTGGAGGTGGCCACGCTCGCCGAGGCGATCGACGCCGCCGCGACCGGTTGGGCCCGGGTGCCGTGGTCGGTGGTCGGCGTGGCCGGCGAGGCCGAGGCGAACGGCCAGGGCGTCACGGTGCGCTGCCTGTTGCGTGCCGACGGCTCGGTACCGGACTCGGAGGACGAGCCGGACCTGGTCGCCATCCTCG
Organism: Micromonospora sp. NPDC050695; assembly: GCF_040654415.1. Classification (NCBI taxonomy): domain Bacteria; kingdom Bacillati; phylum Actinomycetota; class Actinomycetes; order Micromonosporales; family Micromonosporaceae; genus Micromonospora; species Micromonospora sp. NPDC050695. The sequence continues at coordinate 137,246 of NZ_JBFAHZ010000003.1, read as the reverse complement.
CCCGCGCCTACTGAGGTGCTCGTCGACCGGTTCGAGCCGGGCCGGCTGATCATGCACCGGAACGTGCGGCACGGCCGGATCGGGTGGGTCCGGCCGGGCCGGGTGGTCAGCGACGACGAGCGGGGTCTGCTGGTCTGGATCGCCCGGGACTCCCCGGTGGCCCACGAGGTGACCGACGCCGGCCTGAACATGCGGTCCGTGCCGTTCGCCCAGTGGATCTCGTCGTCGTACCGGCTGGCGCACGGGCGCTGGAACGGGCCGCCGCTGCTGAAGTTCCTGCCCACCGGGGCGGCGCACTCGGTGTGGTGGTTCCGCGACGCGCAGGGCCGCTTCGCCCACTGGTACGTCAACCTGGAGGAACCCGGCGTGCGCTGGGACGACGGCCCGGTGGCCGGCGTCGACGTGGTGGATCAGGACCTCGACGTGGTGGTACGCCCGGACCTCAGCTGGGAGTGGAAGGACGAGGACGAGTTCGTCGAGCGGCTCGCCTTCGGCGACGACTACTGGGTGAGCGACGAGAAGGCGGTCCGGGCCGAGGGGGAGCGGGTGATCGCCCTCGCGGAGGCTGGCGAGTTCCCGTTCGACGGCACCTGGCGCGACTTCACCCCGCCGTCAGACTGGGACGTACCGGACGAACTTCCGCCGGGATGGGACCGTCCGCCGGTGCGCTGAGGGGTGTTCCGGGTCACCGGTGCGGTGGTGTGCGGGTCCGATGCGGGAGATCGGCAGCGGATCTGGCAGAATAGGTCGCTGGTATCCGGCGCGCGTTCGGCGCCCTCTAACCCGGGCGCGTTGCCAGTCCACCGAGTAGTCTCCGGCCCAACCCCACTGTGCCGGTCGGCGCTCACCCATGCACACCGCCCGTACCGGGCCGGTGAGATCGCAACAGGAGCGAAACAACTGTGGCCGTAAAGATCCGGCTCCTGCGGATGGGCAAGATCCGCAACCCGCAGTACCGCATCGTCATCGCCGACTCGCGCACCAAGCGTGACGGCCGGGCGATCGAGTTCGTCGGGGTGTACCAGCCGAAGGAGGACCCTTCGGTCATCGAGGTCAAGTCGGAGCGGGTCCAGTACTGGCTGTCCGTCGGCGCCCAGCCGAGCGAGGCGGTGCAGCGGCTGCTGGAGCTGACCGGTGACTGGCAGAAGTTCAAGGGCCTGCCGGCCCCGCCGCCGCTGAAGGTCAAGGCCGAGCAGGTCGACCGCAAGGCGGCGTACGAGGCTGAGGCGAAGGCCGCCGCCGGGCTGGCCCCGGAGACCCCGGCCAAGCCGGCCAAGAAGGCCGCCAAGGCTGCCGAGGCTCCGGCCGAGGCGCCGAAGACCGAGGCTCCGGCCGAGGCTCCGGCTGCCGCTGCCGACGCCGGTGAGCAGGCCTGACATGCCTCTGCGTCCGGCGTTGGAGCACCTGGTCAAGGGCATCGTCGACCACCCGGATGACGTCCGGGTGCGGATGGTCGATTCCCGTCGGGGCAAGCGGCTGGAAGTCCGCGTGCACCCCGAGGACCTCGGCACGGTGATCGGGCGGTCCGGCCGGACCGCCAAGGCGCTGCGTCAGGTGATCGGCTCCATCGGCGGGCGCGGAGTACGCGTCGACATCGTCGACTCGTACTGATGCAACTCGTCGTCGGAAGGATCGGCAAGCCGCACGGTGTCCGCGGTGAGGTCACCGTGGAAGTGCGGACCGACGAGCCCGAAGCACGGTTCGCCCCGGGGTCGGTGCTGCGCACCGAACCCGGGGCGGTCCCGCCGCCGGCGGACGGTCCGGGTGTGCCGTTCCGGGTGCCGGCCGAGCTGACCATCGAGGAAGCCCGCTTTCACCAGGGCCGGATGCTCGTCGCCTTCGACGGGATCCTGGACCGCGACGCCGCCGAGGCGCTGCGGGGGACGCTGCTCGTGGTGGACAGCGCCGACGTCGACCCTCCGGAGGACCCGGAGGAGTTCCACGACCACCAGTTGGTGGGTCTGGCCGTGGTCACCCCTGCCGGCGAGCGGCTGGGCGAGGTGTCCCGGATCGACCACGCGCCCTCCTCCGACCTGCTGGTGCTGCGGCGGCCCGAGGGTCGTACCGCGCTGATCCCGTTCGTCCGGGCGATCGTTCCGGAGGTCGACCTGGCCGGTGGACGCGTGATCGTCGACCCGCCGGCCGGACTGCTCGATCTTTAGGACCACCCCCATGCGCGTCGACGTCGTGTCGATCTTCCCGGAGTACTTCGCCCCGCTGGACCTGTCGCTGATCGGTCGTGCCCGGGCCAACGGCGTACTCCAGTTCGCCGTGCACGACCTGCGGACCTGGACGCACGACGTGCACCGCACGGTCGACGACACCCCGTACGGCGGTGGCCCGGGAATGGTGATGCGGCCCGAGCCGTGGGGCGCGGCGCTGGACGCGCTCGCGCCGGCCGAGGCCCCGCCGCCCCGGCTGCTGGTGCCCTCGCCGGCCGGTGCCCCGTTCACGCAGGCCATGGCGCACGAGTTGGCGTCCGAGCCGCACCTGCTCTTCGCCTGTGGCCGGTACGAGGGGATCGACCAGCGGGTGTTGGCGCACGCGGCGACCCGGATGCCGGTCACCGAGGTCTCGCTGGGCGACTACGTGCTCTTCGGTGGTGAGGTGGCGGTGCTGGTGATCCTGGAGGCGGTCACCCGACTGCTGCCCGGGGTGCTGGGCAACGCCGGCTCGCTGGACGAGGAGTCGCACGCGCACGGGCTGCTGGAGGCGCCGATCTACACCAAGCCGCCGAGCTGGCGTGGGCACGACGTGCCGGAGGTGCTCCGCTCCGGCGACCACGGCAGGATCGCGCGGTGGCGGCGCGAGGAGGGGCTGCTGCGGACCGCCGCCCGGCGTCCGGACCTGCTGGCCGCGCTGCCGCCCGATCAGCTCGACAAACGGGACATCGCGGCACTGGATCGGGCCGGATTTCAGCTGCCGCCGGGGGATGTGGCAAAGTAGGGGGGTTGCCGCATCCGTCCGCGCCCGCGGGCGGCTGCGAGGATCCCCGACCGGGGTCGGCCCGCCGACCACCACCCGGGGATCAGAATCACCCACCCGCGCACCGAGTGACGGTGCGCCGTGAGCCTCACGAGGACGCAGCGATGAACATCCTGGACGCCCTTGACGCCCAGTCGAAGCGGACCGACCTTCCCGACTTCCGTGCCGGTGACACCGTCAAGGTGCACGCGCGGGTCGTCGAGGGCAACCGGTCCCGTGTCCAGATCTTCCAGGGCGTCGTGATCCGCCGCCAGGGTGACGGTCTGCGCGAGACCTTCTCGGTCCGCAAGGTCAGCTTCGGTGTCGGCGTCGAGCGGACCTACCCGCTCAACGGCCCGGGCATCGACCGGATCGAGGTCGTGACCCGCGGTGACGTGCGTCGCGCCAAGCTGTACTACCTGCGCGAGCTGCGCGGCAAGAAGGCCAAGATCAAGGAGAAGCGGGAGAAGCAGCCCAGCTGACTTCCCGCTCGCCACGCCGCCTGAGCTGCGCGTATGCCGTACCGACCGGACCGCACTACCCTGGTCGTACGGGCGCAGCCAGGCGGCGTTCCCGCCCACGTGGCGGGCAGCCGTCCACAACCGCCCGTGGAGCCTCGACGAGGCTCCCGGGCGGTGGTGTTTCTGCGGACCGGGGAGTGGCGTGGTGCAGACGCTTGACGAGGACGGCACCGTCGATCCGTGGCGCCGGCGGGTCCGCCGTGGCCGCCGCCAGATGCCCCTCTGGCAGGAGCTTCCGCTGCTGCTGGTGGTCGCGTTCTGCCTCGCGGTGCTGATCCGCACGTTCCTGCTCCAGGCGTTCTTCATCCCGTCCGGTTCGATGGAGGACACTCTCCTCATCGGTGACCGGGTGCTGGTCAACAAGGTCGTCTACGACGTCCGTGACCCGGTACGCGGCGAGGTGGTGGTGTTCCGGGGCACCGACCGCTGGGCGCCGCAGGTCGACGAGCAGCCGGAGCCGGGCTTCGCCGGCAAACTCGCGCGTACCGTCGGCGACCTGGTCGGGGTGAGCCGCCCCGGTGAGAAGGACTTCATCAAGCGGGTCATCGGGCTTCCCGGCGACCGGGTGAAGTGCTGCGACACCCAGGGCCGGGTCACCGTCAACGGCACCCCGCTCAACGAGCCGTACGTCCTGCGGGACTCCCCGTTGGACCTGCCGCCCAACCCGCAGGAGTGCCGCTCCCGGCGCTTCGACGAGGTGGTCGTACCCCCGGGTCAGATCTTCGTCATGGGCGACCACCGCGAGGTCTCGCAGGACGCGCGCTGCCAGGGTCCGGTGCCGATCGACAACGTCGTCGGCCGGGCCTTCATGGTGGTGTGGCCGTCGTCGCGCTGGAGTGCCCTGTCGGTGCCGCCGACCTTCGAGGATGTGGCCGGGCCGGTCACGGCCTCGTCGGGTGCGCCTCCGGTCCGGCCGACCCCGCAGGGTGGTGTGCTGCTGATGCTTCCCCTGGCGGTGGCGCTGCGGGGTTCCCGCGCGTTCCGGACGGTGACGTCCAGTTCGGCAACGTAGGCTCCTTGGCGTGATTGACGAGCAGACCGACAAGCCGCGTAGCTCCTTCTGGAAGGAGCTGCCGATCCTGCTGGGTGTGGCGATCCTGGTCGCGGTGCTGGTCCGCGCCTTCGTGCTGCAGACCTTCTTCATCCCCTCCCCGTCCATGGAGAACACTCTCAAGATCGATGACCGGGTGCTGGTCAACAAGCTGGTCTACGATTTCCGGTCACCGCACCGCGGCGAGGTGATCGTGTTCAAGGCGCCGACGGAGTGGAGCGGCAACCCCGACGGTGAGGACTTCATCAAGCGGGTGATCGGCGTCGGCGGCGACCACGTGGTCTGCTGCGACCCGCAGGAGCGGCTGATCATCAACGGCACGTCGTTGGACGAGCCGTACATCTTCTCGATGGACGGCATCCGCGACAAGCCGGCCGACCAGGAGTTCGACATCACCGTGCCGAAGGGCCGGCTGTGGGTGATGGGCGACCACCGGTCGGCGTCGGGTGACTCGTTGGAGCACTGGCAGCAGTCCGGGCAGAACATCACCGAGGCCACGATTCCCGAGGGTGAGGTCGTCGGGCGGGCGTTCACCGTCTTCTGGCCGGTCAGCCGGGCCACCTGGCTGACCGTTCCGGAGCAGTTCGACGGCATTCCCAAGCCGTAGGACCGATGGGGGCGTGGGCGAACCGCCGCCGGTCTGGCAGGCTGGTGCGGTGACCGTCTACACCCCTCGACGCGCCGCCCGTGTGCTGCTCGTCGACGCGGCCGGTCGGGTGCTGCTTTTCCACGGCTTCGACCCGGCCCGTCCCGGGCACCGCTACTGGTTCACGCCGGGCGGCGGGCTCGACGCGGCGGAGTCGTCGGCGGCGGGCGCCGCCCGGGAGTTGGCCGAGGAGACCGGGCTGCGGATCGCCCCCGCCGAGCTGGGCGAGCCCGTCTGGTCCGACACGACCGAGTTTCCGTTCGACGGCAACTTCTACCGCCAGGAACAGGACTTCTTCCTGCTCCGGGTGCCGTCGTGGCAGGTCGACACCATCGGCTTCAACGACATCGAGCAGCGCAGCATCGCCGGTCACCGCTGGTGGCCGCCGGCCGAGCTGGCCGCCAGCGGCGAGCGGTACTACCCACCCGACCTGCTGGCCCGGCTCCTGCCGCCGGCTGCGGAGCCGTCGTGCTGACCCCGCCGCGCACCGTCGTACGCCGCGAGGCCGGGCTGTACGCGCTGGAACGAGCGCTGCAACGGCGCGGCTTCCGGCACGTGGCGGGTGCCGACGAGGCCGGCCGGGGCGCGTGCGCCGGCCCGCTGGTCGCCGCCGCTGCGGTGCTGCCCGAGGGGCGCCGTGGCGAGATCGACGGGCTGGCCGACTCCAAGCTGCTCACCCCGGCCAGCCGGGAACGGGTGTACGCGGAGGTCGTGGACCGCGCCCTGGCGTACGCCGTGGTGGTCATCCCGGCCGACGAGGTCGACGCCCGGGGCCTGCACGTGTGCAACCTGGCGGCGATGCGCCGGGCGCTCGCCTCGCTGACCACCCGTCCGGAGTACGTGCTGACCGACGGCTTCGGCGTGGACGGCCTGGGCGTGCCGGGGCTGGCGGTGTGGAAGGGTGACCGGGTCGCCGCCTGCGTGGCGGCGGCCAGCGTCCTCGCCAAGGTCACCCGGGACCGGATCATGGTGGAGCTGGACGAGGTGTTCCCGGCGTACGGGTTCGCCGAGCACAAGGGCTACATCACCCCGGAGCACAGCGCCGCCCTGCGGGAGCACGGGCCGTGCCGGGAGCACCGTTTCTCGTACGTCAATGTCGCCGCGGTTTCCGGCCGCGACGGCCGGCCCCCGCGCTCCCGCCGGCCCGCCGGTGTGGGTGCGGACGAGCCGATGGAGCGCTCCGGAGCGTCAGGGGGTACCGTCGGCGTGGCGTTGGGCGAGCAGCCTCGGCCTCCGGCGCCGGTGGGGGAAGATGTGGTCATGGAAGGCGGAGTGCGATGAGCGCGGAAGATCTCGAGAAGTACGAGACCGAGATGGAGCTTCAGCTCTACCGGGAGTACCGCGACATTGTCCGCCAGTTCTCGTACGTGGTGGAGACGGAACGTCGGTTCTACCTGGCCAACCAGGTCGACCTGCACGTGCGCAACTCCGACGGCGAGGTCTACTTCGAGGTCGAGATGCACGACGCGTGGGTGTGGGACATGTACCGTCCGGCCCGCTTCGTGAAGAACGTCCGAGTGATGACCTTCAAGGACGTCAACGTCGAGGAGCTGGAGAAGCCGGACATCTCGCTGCCCGCCGACTCCGGCTTCGGCGGCTGAGCGCACCACCCGGCCGCACTACGGGCCCCCCACCCGTGGCGTAGCCCGCCGGTCACTCGGCCGGCACCACGACCTCGACCCGTTGCACCAGGTTGTTGGCGAAGCCGCCCCGGTTCCACGGCTGCTCCACCGGCTGCGTCCGTCCGGACGCGTCGGTGGCCCGTGCGCCGAGCACGTACCGGCCCGGGGTGGCCGTCCACTCGTACCGCCACCGCCGCCAGGCGAAGTCGCCGCCGTCCGCCGGGTCCAGCTCCGCCGGCACCCAGCTCTGCCCGTCATCGGTGGTCACCTCCACGGCGACCACCGGCGCGTGCCCCGACCAGGCCCGACCGTCCACCGTGCACGGCCCCGCCCGCACCACCCGACGGCGGGACATGAAGTCGGGGAACCCGGGCGGGCGGACCAGCGCGCGGGGCTCGATCCGGGTGACCGGCACGCCCGGGTCGTCGGCATCGCGGCGCAGCCGGTACGCCACCGCGTTCTGGTAGCCCTCGAACGGCTCGGTCCGGATCTCGATCGAGTGGAGCCACTTCACGTGCGCCATGCCGTACCAGCCCGGCACGATCAGTCGCAGCGGCGCGCCGTGCTGCGGCAGCAGGGGAGCACCGTTCATCTCGTACGCCAGCAGCACCTCCTCGCGCAGCGCGTCGGCGACCGGCAGCGCCCGCTGGTAGTCCTGCTCGATCCCGCGTTCGACACCGTGATCGGCGCCGGTGAAGACCACGTCGACCGCGTCCGGCCCGAGGCCCGCCTCGCGCAGCAGAGGAGCGAGGGGCGTACCCGTCCACTCGGCGTTGCCGACCGCCTCCACCAGCCACGGCTGGCTGACCGGCCGAGGGTGCAGCAGCGCCCGGCCGTTGCCGGCGCACTCCAGGGTGACCCGGCGGGTGACCCGGGGCCGCTCGCGCAACTCGGCCAGGGTGACGGCCAACGGCCGATCGACCGCGCCGTCGACGGTCAGCGTGTGCGTGGCCGCGTCCAGCTCCGGGATGTCGTAGTGGATCAGCAGGTAGTGCAGCCCGGCCGGGGTGACGTCGTAGCGCAGCGCCTCCAGCGGAATGCCGTGGTTACGGGCGGCGAGCTGCAACTCCTCCGCGCTGATCGCCTCATCCGGCTCCGCGAGCCGGGACGGGCCGCTCACGTCGGCCACCGTCGGCGTCCGGTCATCGACAGTCGTCATGCTGGCCTCCCCGGTCCGAGCGGCGGCGCGACACCGCACCCGGCCCAGCCTAGGCCCTCCGCGGCGGCCCGAACACGGCCCGGCCCGGACGGCGGGTCAGCGGAAGCGACGTCCGCCATAGCAGATCATTGCCGCCTCTGGATGGTCGTCCACAGCACCTCCGGTTATCCACAGTTCCGTCGCCCGGGGTCGCGGAGGGCCCCGCCCCGGCCCGAGGCTGCCCTCATGCGACCGCCATCCGTCCCGCGCACCCTGCTGCTCTGTGCCGCGTTTCCCCTCGCGCTGACCGTCCAACTCTGCGGTCTGGCCGTCCTCGTGGCGGCGGTGCCCGGCCATCCGCCGGCGCAAGCTGTCCTGGCGTCCTCCTCGGTGGACGCCGACCCGGGTCGGTTCCGCTGGCCGGTCGACGGGCAGCCCCGCCCGGTGCGCCGGTTCGACCCGCCACCCCGGCCGTGGCTGCCCGGGCACCGGGGCGTCGACCTGGCCGCCCCGCCGGGCGCGATGGTCCGTAGCGCCGGGCCGGGCACCGTGCTCTTCGCCGGTCTGGTGGCCGGCCGGCCAGTGGTCACGGTGGGCCACGCCGACGGGCTGCGGACCACCCACGAGCCGGTCCAACCAGCCGTACGCGCAGGCCAGCCGGTCACCGCCGGCGCACCGCTGGGCGAGTTGCTGCCCGGGCATCCGGGCTGCCCGGTCGAGGCGTGCCTGCACTGGGGGCTGCGCCGGGGCGAGGAGTACCTCGACCCGCTCGCCCTGCTCGGCCTCGGCCCGGTACGCCTGCTCCCGGTCCGTGGCCTCAGCGCTGGGCGAGCAGCGCCGGCAGCCGCACGGCCAGCCGTTCGTACTCGTCGGCGGTGTTGTACACCTGACCGGTCAGCCGCAGCCACCCCCGGCCGTCCCAGCTCATCACGGCCACCTCGGTGGCCAGCCGCTCGCTGATCCGCGTCTGCAACGCCCGCGCCGCTTCGATGCTGAGCGCCGTGCCGGCCGGCAGCGGAATGAGGCGCAGCGCCACCCCCGGTCCGCCGGGGTCGGGCAACTGGGCGGGCGGCACCCCCAGGGCGTCCCCCACCACCCGCTGGCCGTACGCGGCGAGAGCGGCATTGTGCGCCCGCACCCGATCGACGCCGAGGCTACGCAACGTGAACAGCCCCGCCGGCGCCGCCAACCAGGACGTGTAGTCGAGGGTGGCCTGCCATTCCACCCGGGCCGGGTAACCGGATTCCTGCTCCCAGGACACCACCAGCGGCTCGATCCGGTCCCGCCATTGCGGGGCCACCGCCAGCAGGGCGGTCCCGCGCGGGGCGTACGCCCACTTGTGCAGGTTGCCCGCCCAGAAGTCGGCGCCGATGCTGCTCACCGTCGTGGAGAGCATGCCCGGCGCGTGCGCGGCGTCCACCAGCACCGGCACGCCGTGCTCGTGGGCCACCCCGACGATGGCGGCGGCGGGGAAAAGCTTGGCGGTGGCCGAGGTGAGCTGGTCGACGACGAGCAGCCGCGTCCTGCCCGGGCGCAGGCCGGCCCGGATGGTCTGGACGATCTGCTCGTCGGTGGCGGCCAGGGGGATGGGCAGGACACGGCTGACCGCCCCGATCCGCCGGCACTCCCGCTGGATGGACAGGCTGACCGCGCCGTACCCGTGGTCGGTGCTGAGCACCTCGTCGCCGGGTCGCAGGCCCACCGACTGGAGCACCACGGCGACGCCGGTGGTGGTGTTGCCGACCAGGGCACTGCCGTCCGGGTCGGCACCCAGGAACCCGGCGAGGTGCCGGCGGGTGTGCGCGACCCGGCCGACCAGCCCCTGGGTGAAGAAGCGCAGCGGGTTGGCCTCCATCTCGTCGCGCAGCCGCTGCTGGACGCGCTGCACGCCGATCGGCACCGCGCCGAACGAGCCGTGGTTGAGATGGCTGACCGCCGGATCCAGGGAGAAGAGCAGGCGGGCGCCCGGGATCGGCTCAGGAGGCTGCGGGACGCTCACCCGATGATCGTAACCGTCCGGTGGTGAGCCCTCCGGCCCTGGTCAGGCACGCGGGTGCGCCTGGCGGTAGGCAGCCCGCAGCCGTTCCACCGAGACGTGCGTGTAGATCTGCGTGCTGGCCAGCGACGAGTGGCCGAGCAGCTCCTGCACGGCGCGCAGGTCCGCACCGCCCTCCAGCAGGTGGGTGGCGGCGGAGTGCCGCAGCCCGTGCGGGCTGGTCCGGGGCAGACCCTCGGCCTCGGCGTACCCGCCGACGACCGAGCGCGCGGTCGTCGGGTTGAGCCGACCACCGCGGGCGCCGAGCAGTAGCGCACTGCCGGAGCGGGCAGTCACCAACACCGGACGTCCCCGGCGCAGCCAGTCGTCCAACGCCCGCTGCGCCGGGACCCCGTACGGCACCGATCGTTCCCGCCCGCCCTTGCCGAACACCCGGATCACCCGTCGGCCGTGGTCGACGTCGCCGACGTCCAGCCCGCACGCCTCGCTCACCCGCACACCGGTGGCGTAGAGCAACTCCAGCAACACCCGATCGCGCAGCAGCACCGCCTCGGCGCCCGCCCGCCTCCTCGCGTCGTCGTCCGCGGTCGCTCCCGTCGTCGTCGCGGCGGCTGGCGTGGCCCGCTGCCGGGTTGGTGCCTCGACCAGGGCGGCGGCCTGGTCGGCGCGCAGGACGCTGGGCAACTCCCGGTGGGCACGCGGGCTGGCCAGTGCGGCACCCACGTCGGCGGGGAGCAGGCCGGCGCGGTGCGCCCACGCGCTGAACGCCCGAGCCGACGCGGCTCGCCGGGCCAGCGACGTACGGGCGGCACCGGTGGTCCGCTGCCGGGCGAGCCAGCTGCGCAGCACGGACAGGTCCAGCTCGCCCAGGTCGACGCAGCCCATCCGCACGGCGTGGTCGAGCAGCGAGACCACATCGGTGACGTACGCGCGGACGGTGTGCGCCGACCGGTTGCGGACCCGGGACAGGTGCTCGGCGAAGTCGTCGACCGCGTCGCGCAGCGCCGGCGGCAGCTCCTGGTGCCTGGCCCGGGTGCCCCGGTCGGGCCGGCTCATCGCGGCCGCACCGGGCGGGGGGCAGCAGGCCGCGCTCGTCTATCGGCTCGGGCACCCCTCGTGACGGCTGGCACGGCACCAGCGTACGGCCGATCGTCGTGCGTCACCGGTCACGCCGGCGGCAGCTCCCTCGGCTGCGACTACCGGCGGTTGGCCCTCCTGATCAGCAGGACGACGAGGCCGCCGAGGAGTGCGACGGACGTGACGAGACAGCACAGCGTGGCGATGTGCCACGGCTTGATCGCACCCATGACCGTGCACCGTAACGGGTCGTCGTCCGCTCAGGTGCCCCGCTTCGGTGTGGCCGGCGGGGCGAGGGCGTAACCGTCGTCGCGTCGGACCACCATGGACAGCTCCTCCAGCAGCGACAACTTGCGCAGCGCGGTCCGCACGTCGACACCGGCGCGGCCGGCGAGCCGGTCCACGTCCATCGCGCCCCGACGGGGAAGCGCCTCCAGCAGCGAACGCGTGTCGTCGTCCAGCGCATCGGTCGGCCGTTGCGGGCCTCGGGCCAGCGGGGCCAGGTCCGCGCCGATCCGGCCCACCTCCTCGAGGACGTGTGCCACACCGGTGACCAGCCGCGCCTTGAGGTGCTCGCGGAGAAACTCGTGTGCGCCGACGGACATCGCCGAGGTCACCGGCCCGGGCACCACCATCGCCACCCGGCCGGTGTAGATGGCACGCCGCGCGGTCTGCGTCGCGCCGCTGCGCGCCGACGCCTCCACCACCACCGTGCCCAGCGTGCCTGCGGCGATCACCCGGTTACGGATGAGGAACCGAGGCCGCAGCGGCTCGGCACCGGGCGGCCACTCGCTGACCAGCAGCCCGGTGTCGGCGATCCGGTCGAAGAGCGCGGTGTTGCCCATCGGGTACGGCCGGTCCACACCACAGGCCAGCACCGCGACGGTCAACCCGCCGGCGTTCAGGGCACCCCGGTGGGCGGCCGCGTCGATCCCGAAGGCACCGCCCGACACCACGGTCCAGTCCCGCTCGGCCAGTCCGTACCCCAACTCGGTGGCGACGTGTTGGCCGTAGCCGGTGGCCGCCCGCGCGCCGACCACGGCCACCGAGCGCTCCATCGCCTCGCCCAGCGGCCAGCTCCCGCGTACCCAGAAGCAGAGCGGTGGGGCGGTCTCACCGTCCACCCGGCGGGTCACGTCCGGAAGTCGCAGCGTCGCGAGACCACGGACGCGGATCGGCCACTCGTCGTCGTCGGGGGTGACCAGGCGGGCGCCGAGCCGGTCCGCCCGCTCCAGTGCCTCGGCCGCGACAGCCCGGGCGTCGCCGGCCGCCGACCGGGCGGCCACCGTGCCGTGCAGCCAGGCGTCCGGGCTGCCGCCGCCGAGCAGCAGGTCCAGTGTCGCCACCGGACCGTGTCGCTCGACCAGTTGGTGCACCACACGGGTGCCCGGCTCGGCCAGCCAGGTCAGCGCCACCCGGGCCAGCCTGCTCTCCTCGTCGGCGCTCACGTCGCCTCCCCCGTCCGTAGTTGGGTCGCCTCGCGTACGTCGCCCAGATCCGGCCGGTCCCGGCCGTCCAGATCCGCGATCGTCCAGGCCATTCGGATCACCCGATCGAAGCCGCGCGCCGACAGCGAGCCGGAGTCGAGCCGACCTCGCAGCTCGGCGGTGACCCGGGCGGGTAGCCGCCACGGCGGTCGGCGCAGGTGCGGGCCGCCCACCTCGGCGTTGAGCCGTCGGCCCAGGCCGGCCCAACGGTCGGCGGCCGCCGCGCGCGCCGCCGCCACCCGCGCGGCCACCGCCGCCGACGACTCGGCGTCACCACCGGACGCCATCAGCTCCGCCGCCCGTACCGGCATCAGTCGCACCTGCACGTCGATCCGGTCGAGCAGCGGCCCGGAGAGCCGGCCCAGGTAGCGGCGGCGCACCAGCGGGGTGCATTCGCAGTGCGCGTCGCCGGCCGGTGTCGCGCACGGACACGGATTGGCGGCCAGCACCAGCTGGGTTCGGGCCGGGTATTCGGTGCCGCCCCCGCTGCGGCTCAGTCGGATGCGGCCGCTCTCCAGTGGCTGGCGCAGCGCCTCCAGCGCGCCTCTGCTGAATTCGGGGGCCTCGTCGAGAAAGAGCACCCCCCGGTGGGCCAGCGACACCGCGCCGGGCCGGGCCAGCCCCGAACCGCCGCCGACCAGCGACGGAATCGTGGCCGTGTGGTGCGGTGCCTGGAAGGGCGGGCGGCGCAGCAGCTGACCGCCCGGGGGCAGCAGCCCGGCGACCGAGTGCAGCGTGGTCACCTCCAACGCCGCGTCGTCGTCCAGCTCGGGCAGGACCGACGGCAGCCGTTCGGCCAGCATCGTCTTGCCGGCGCCCGGAGGACCGAGCAGCGCCAGATGGTGCCCGCCCGCCGCGGCGACCTCCAACGCGCGCCGGCCCACCCCCTGCCCGGCGACCTCGGACAGGTCCGGGCCACCGACGGCCGGCGCCGGGGTGGCCGCCGGTGGCTCGATCAGCGGGCTGCCGTCGCGGACGAACGCGACCAGCCGGTGCAGGGTGTCGACCGCGCGCACCCGTACCCCGGGTATGACCGCGGCCTCGGCGGCGTTGCCGGCCGGCACGATCACCCGCTCGATGCCGGCCCGGGCCGCGGCGGCGACCATCGGGAGTACGCCGCGCACCGGCCGGACCGTCCCGTCCAGCCCCAACTCGCCGAGGATCACCACCCCCTCCAACGGGAGCAGCGGCAGCTCACCCGAGCCGCCGAGCAGCGCTGCGGCGATGGCCAGGTCGAAGGCCGAACCAAACTTCGGCAGCGTCGCGGGCAGCAGGTTCAGGGTGATCCGCCGGTTCGGCCAGCGCTGGCCGGAGTTGACCACGGCGGCCCGGACGCGGTCCCGGGCCTCGTGCAGGGCGGTGTCCGGTAGTCCGGAGATCACCACGGCCGGCAGCCCGGCGGCCAGGTCGACCTCGACCTCGACCAGGTGACCGGTGACCCCGACCAGCCCCACGCACAGCACCTTCGCGTAGCTCATGGCGGTCACCGACCCTTCGGGGTGCGCATCTCAGAACGCACCCTTGAGGTGGTCGACCTGGGCCGGGCCGGCGTCGGGCAGCCGCACCGAGAGCACGTCGAAGCGCACCTCGTCGGCGCTCGTCCCGGTCTCGGCGAGCCAGCGCGCGGCCAGCACCCGCAGGCGGCGGGCCTTGGCTGGTACGACAGCCTCGGCCGGTGTGCCGAAGTCGTCGCCCCGACGGGTCTTCACCTCGCAGATGGCGAGCACCGGGCCGTCCCAGGCGATGATGTCGATCTCTCCGGCCGGGCAGCGCCAGTTTCGGGCGATCGGGCGCAGCCCCGCCTCGGTCAGGTGCTGGGCGGCGCACCGCTCGCCGTACGCGCCGACCGCCTGGTTCCGCTTCGTCATGACTGGCACGGTGCCCGTCGAGGCGGGCGTGCCGCGACCCGAGGACCCCGCGCCTGTGGACAGAGAGCGACCTGTGGACAACCGGACGATCAAGCCCTCGCCGTGCTACGGCACCCGGTATCTCATGATCACTTAATGCTCAGTAGTTCCCAGCGCCACCTGGTGACTGCTGAGCATTAAGTGATCATGATTGGTGGCGCGCTGCCGGGTCGGGCGGGCCGAAATGGCGCGGCCGTGGCCGGTCGCATACGGTGCCGGACGTGGACGGACGACGGAGCTTTCCCGAAGATCAGGAGTCGCGCTGGTATCCCGACGAGCGGGGTCGCGGCTACGGCGAGGCGGAGTGGCGCGCCGCGGGCGAACCGCGCTACCGGGAGGGGGAAATTCCCGAGCAGCGCGACGACACCGGCACAGGTCGCCGCCGTGAACCCGACTCCGGCCGCTTCGGCGCGGTGGACGGGGTGCGCTTCGGTGCGCCCGAATCGGACTCGGGGCGTCTGAGCGCGGTGGACGCGGGCCGGTTCGGTGCGCCCGAGCCGGATTCGGGGCGCTTTGCTGCCGTGGACGCCCAGTCCGGCCGGTTCGAGGCCGACTCGGGACGTTTCGGGGCGGTCGACCCGTTGGGTGACGCGCGGTCGGAGGCGGACGGCTACCGGGCGACCCGGTCCCGCAGGGCGGACCGGGATCCCTCGGAGATCTCCGGCGAACTGCCCGGCCGTCGGGCCGCGCGGGAGCCGGTCGGTGTCGCACCGACCACCCCACCTGAGGCCGCCGGAGATGCGTCGACGGCGGGAGGGGTGCTCGCCGACCAGGCTCGTCCCGCCCCGCTGAGCGCGTACCCGATCGTGGAGCCGACGCGGGCCGGCGGTGAGGCGCCGCATCCGCTGGAGATGCCGACCGGTCCGATGCCGGGAATCGGTCCCCGCGTCGACCTGCCCGCGGGGGAGCCGCCGGCATATCCCCCGGTCGTCGCCGACGGTGTCTACCGGACCCGCCGGCCGGTGCTGGCCGTACTCTTCGCGCTGCTGGTGTTGATCTTCGAGGTTCCGGCGCTGCGGGTGCTGCTGGCCGGGGTGACCGGCGATCCGGTGTCCGCCGGGAACGTGGTGGTGGGCATCGCCCTGGTCGCCGGGCTGCCGATCTTCGCAACCGGGCTGTACGGGCTCCGGACCGGCGGTCTCGCGCTCTCCGACGGCGGCCGCGGCTGGCTGCGCCCGCCGACTGCCTACCTGACCGTCGGGCTGGTGCTCTTCGTGGCCGCCGCGCTCGCCGCCGGGTGATCCGCGGCGCTCGCCGGCTCATTCGCGGTCGATGATCCACGCAACAACCAGGAAATAGTGGCCTCCGATGACGGCGAGGCCACTATTTCCTGGAACGAGCGCGATCAAGCAGGAAGCGGCGCGCGGCACGGAGCGCGCGACGCGGGGCGGAGCAGCACCCGGGGGCGGCTGGGCGGGTGAGGGGCGTACACTGGCCAACTGGCGACCGCCTTGCGCGGTCGACCTCGCGTGCCCTCTTCACGAAATCGTCGTGGAGCGACGGCCTCCCTGGTCCCGATCTTGATCGGGTCCACCATGGGTCGGCGACCAGGCACCAGGACGCCCGGCCGCCGGTCGGGCGTGACAACCAGGGATCTTGAGGAGTAACCCAACCATGGCCGTCGTGACCATGCGTCAGCTGCTGGAGAGCGGTGTCCACTTCGGGCACCAGACCCGGCGCTGGAACCCGAAGATGAAGCGCTTCATCATGACCGAGCGCAACGGCATCTACATCATCGACCTGCGCCAGACCCTCGACTACATCGAGAAGGCGTACGAGTTCGTGCGTGGGACCGTCGCCGAGGGTGGCAGCATCCTGTTCGTCGGCACCAAGAAGCAGGCCCAGGAGGCGATCGCCGAGCAGGCGACCCGGGTCGGCCAGCCGTACGTCAACCACCGCTGGCTCGGTGGCATGCTGACCAACTTCCAGACCGTGTACAAGCGGCTCCAGCGGATGAAGGAGCTGGAGGGCCTGGGTGACCTGAGCGGCACCGCCGCCGGTTACACCAAGAAGGAGACGCTCCAGCTCTCCCGCGAGAAGATCAAGCTGACCCGCACCCTCGGTGGTCTGCGGGACATGCAGAAGCTCCCCGCCGCGGTCTGGATCGTCGACACCAAGAAGGAGCACATCGCCGTCGACGAGGCCCGCAAGCTGGGCATCCCGGTGATCGCGGTG
Organism: Micromonospora sp. NPDC050695; assembly: GCF_040654415.1. NCBI lineage: Bacteria > Bacillati > Actinomycetota > Actinomycetes > Micromonosporales > Micromonosporaceae > Micromonospora > Micromonospora sp. NPDC050695. The sequence goes on along the minus strand of NZ_JBFAHZ010000003.1, from coordinate 120,662 downwards.
CTGGACACCAACTGTGACCCGGACGAGGTCGACTTCCCGATCCCGGGCAACGACGACGCGATCCGCTCGGCCGAGCTGCTGACCAAGGTCGTCGCCGCCGCCGTCGCGGACGGTCTGATCGCGCGTTCCGGCCGCCGCCGGGGCAGCGACGAGAAGCCCGAGGCGGGCGTCGCGAGCGACGAGCCGCTGACCGAGTGGGAGCGCGAGCTGCTCGAGCCGAAGAAGGCCGACGAGTCGGCGACCCCGGCCGAGCAGCCGGCCGCTGCCGCCGAGCAGCCCGCCGCCGAGCAGCCGGCGCAGGCCGCCACCGAGCAGCCGGCGGCCGCGACCGCGGAGTGACCGCACCGTCGCTGCCCCGCTGTCCGTTTTCCCGGACAGCGGGCAGCGGCGGTACGCCGGGCACGATCCGTCCGGATCCGGGTAACCGGCACCTCTGACCATCCACACGCCGTCTCAACACCGAAGAGAGAGCCATGTCCCACATCACCGCCGCGGACGTCAAGAAGCTCCGCGACCTCACCGGCGCCGGCATGATGGACAGCAAGAAGGCGCTGACCGAGGCCGAGGGCGACTTCGACAAGGCCATCGAGATCCTGCGCGTCAAGGGCGCCAAGGACGTCGGCAAGCGGGCCGGTCGTACGGCCGCCAACGGCCTGGTCGCCCACTCCGGCAAGGCGCTGCTCGAGCTCAACTGCGAGACCGACTTCGTCGCCAAGACCGAGTCGTTCATCGCGCTGGCCCAGCAGCTCGTCGAGCACGGTGAGCGCTCCGGCGTGAACACCGCCGAGGAGCTGCTCGCCACCGAGCTGGACGGCAAGGTCGTCGCCGACCTGATCCAGGAGCAGTCCGCCAAGATCGGCGAGAAGCTGGTGCTCAACCGCTTCGCCAAGGTCGAGGGCACCACCGCGGTCTACCTGCACCGCAAGGCCCAGGACCTGCCGCCGGCCGTTGGTGTGCTGGTGTCGTACACCGGCAAGAGCGACGAGGCGGGCGACGCCGACGCTCGTGGTGTGGCCATGCAGATCGCCGCGATGCGGCCGAAGTACCTCACCCGGGACGAGGTTCCGGCCGAGGTCGTCGAGTCCGAGCGGCGCATCGCCGAGCAGACCGCCCGCGAGGAGAACAAGCCCGAGGCGGCCCTGCCGAAGATCGTCGAGGGTCGGGTGAACGCCTTCTTCAAGGACTACGTCCTCGTCGAGCAGGCGTCCGTGGCCGACAACAAGAAGTCGGTGAAGCAGATGCTGGCCGAGGCCGGCATCGAGGTCACCCGCTTCGTGCGGTTCGAGGTCGGCCAGGCCTGAGCCGCCACCGGGCGCCGCGCGCGCCCGTGTGCAGGAGACGTCGACGAGGAGGCCGCCGGTGTACGTGACAGGCACCGCGGCCTCCTCGTCACATAGGGTCAGCAGCGGCAGGTTCGCGGTACGCGGCGCACGGGGTGTGCGCGTGGGGAAGGGCGGGGCGGATGACGCAGGTTGTGAGTGACCGGACGCTGGCTGTGGACGATCCGACGGCACCGCCGCCGGGGCGCGCCCGCCGGGTGGTGCTGAAGCTCTCCGGTGAGGTGTTCGGTGGCGGCGCGATCGGCGTCGACCCGGACGTCGTCCAGGCCATCGCCCGGCAGATCGCCACCGTGGTCCGCCGCGGCGTGCAGGTTTCCGTGGTCGTCGGCGGCGGCAACTTCTTCCGTGGCGCGGAGCTGCAGAAGCGCGGGATGGACCGGGCCCGCGCCGACTACATGGGCATGCTCGGCACCGTGATGAACTGCCTCGCGTTGCAGGACTTCCTGGAGAAGGAGGGCATCGAGACCCGGGTGCAGAGCGCCATCACCATGGCCCAGGTCGCCGAGCCGTACATCCCGCTGCGGGCGATCCGGCACCTGGAGAAGGGCCGCGTGGTCATCTTCGGCGCCGGTGCCGGCATGCCGTACTTCTCGACCGACACGGTGGCCGCCCAGCGTGCGCTGGAGATCCGGGCCGACGTGGTGCTGATGAGCAAGAACGGCGTGGACGGCGTCTACACCGCCGACCCGCGGATCGACCCCACCGCCAGCAAGCTCGACTCGATCACCTTCTCCGAGGTGCTGCGCCGCAACCTGCGGGTGGCCGACGCGGCGGCGTTCAGCCTCTGCATGGAGAACGGCCTGCCGATGCTGGTCTTCGGTGCGCAGGGTGACGACACCATCATCCGCGCGGTGGGTGGCGACAAGATCGGCACCCTGATCACCGCCTGAGCCCGCCCCGCCCGAGGTGACGGCAGCAGCGGTCCTGACGACTTTCAGCAGAGCCCACGACGAGCACAGAAGGAGGCGAGGAGACCGGTGATCGACGACACCCTCCTCGAGGCCGAGGAGAAGATGGAGCGTGCGGTCGAGCACGCCAAGGAGGAGTTCGGCGCCATCCGTACCGGTCGCGCCAACGCCGCCATGTTCTCCAAGGTCATCATCGACTACTACGGCACGCCCACGCCGCTGACCCAGATGGCGTCCATCGCGGTTCCCGAGCCGCGGATGGCCATCATCAAGCCGTACGACAACTCGCAGATCAACGCGATGGAGAAGGCGATCCGCGACTCGGACCTCGGGGTGAACCCGAACAACGAGGGCAACCAGCTGCGCATCCTGCTCCCGCAGATGACCGAGGAACGCCGCCGCGACATGATCAAGGTGGCTCGGCACAAGGGCGAGGAGGCCAAGGTGGCGATCCGCAACGTCCGCCGCCGTGGCAAGGAGGAGCTGGACCGGATCGTCAAGGACGGCGAGGCCGGCGAGGACGACGGCCGCCGCGCCGAGAAGGAGCTGGACGACCTGACCCAGCGCTACGTCGCCAGCATCGACGACCTGGTCAAGCACAAGGAGACCGAGCTGCTGGAGGTCTGAGGACCGGCCCGGCGTTCGCCAGGTGACGCAGTCGACGTGAGGCCCGACCCCGAACCGGGGGCGGGCCTCGTGCCGTATGCGCGACGGGGCGCGCCATCGTCCGCCTCACCCGATCGGCGGGTGCAGTAGGCTCGGCAGGATTCCCGGCCACCGGGTGGTGAACACCGGGAATCGACCGACCGTCGGGGCGGTCAATCGGAGGAACATCGCGCGTGTAGGGGATGGTTGTGGTCTTGCGTCATGTGGTCGTTCTCGTGCCACGTCGCGGTGCGTGATGTCCCACCCCGACCCCTACACGGGAGAGCCGCGCGGCTGGGACCGACCGGAGCGCCCGGTGGCCCTGCCCTGGCCCGAGACCGAGATCGAGGCGGGTCAGTGGACTCGCCGTCCGTCCGGCCCTGAGCTGTACGCCGAGCCCCGCACCCGCCCGTACGCCGAGCCGGTTCCGGCGGATCCGTACGACGAGCGCGGCCGGGCGGTCCGCCCGGACGACCGGGACCGCTTCGACGACCGCGATCGGCACGACCGCTTCGACGACCGGGACCGTTACGAGGACGACCGCAACCAACCTCACCGGTACGACGACCGGGGCCGTGCCGGTCGGTACGCGGACCGTCCGCCCGCGGGTCGCGACGGCACCCCGACCCGTCACGACGGCCCGCAGCGCTACGACGAGCCGGGCCGCTACGACGAGCCGGGCCGCTACGACGAGCAGCGGCGATTCGACAACGGTGGTGGCCCGGTCCGCTACGACGACGACGTCGACTACCCGACCGCGCAGCTCGCGCCCATCGGGGCGGACATCGGACCGGATCTGGATCCGGAGGTCGAGCCGGAGCCGCCGACCGGTCGGCGGGCGAAGGGTCGACGGCGGGCCAGCGTCGACCGCCCGGCCACCCAGCAGGTGGGCACCGGGCGTGCCGGCCGCAACCTGCCGGCGGCGATCGGGGTGGGGCTCGGCCTCGGCGCGCTGATCGTGGTGCCGCTGGTCTTCTACCCGTTGGCGTTTCTGCCGGTGATCGCCGGAGCCATGGCCGTCGGCATCTGGGAGATGGCCCGCGCGGTCCGCCGCAGCGGCGCGCATCCGCCGCTGGTGCCGCTGGTCGCCGGTGGCGTGCTGACGGTGGGTCTGGCCTGGTTCGCGGGCCCGGACGCGCTCAGCCTGGGACTGCTCGTGACCGTGCTGGGCACCATGATCTGGCGGCTGGGCGACGGCCCGGCCGGCTTCCAGCGGGATCTCACCGCGGCCACCCTGATCGCGGTCTACGTGCCGTTCCTCGGCGGTTTCGCGGCCCTGCTGGCGGCGGCGCCCGACGACGGCCCGCTGCGCATCCTGGCCACGCTGATCGCGGTGGTCCTCTCCGACACGGGTGGGTACGCCGCCGGGGTCTCCTTCGGCCGTCATCCGATGGCCCCGTCGATCAGCCCGAAGAAGTCCTGGGAGGGCTTCGCGGGTTCGGTCACCGCCGCGGCGCTGGGCAGCGCCCTGCTGCTGTGGCTGATGTTGGACGTGGCTCCCTGGTGGGGTGCGCTGTTCGGGGTGGCGGTCTCCTGCGCGGCGGTCCTCGGTGACCTCGCCGAGTCGATGATCAAGCGGGATCTCGGTGTCAAGGACATGAGCAACCTGCTGCCCGGCCACGGTGGCCTGATGGACCGCCTGGACTCGATCCTGTTCGCGGTGCCGACGGCGTACCTGCTGCTGGCGATCTTCGTACCGGTGGTGGGGTGAGGCATGGATCACGGCGCCCCGGTCCTCCCGATCCGGCGGTCGGGACCGGTTCGGCACCTCCGGACGGGTGTGTGCCGCCGGAGGCGTGACACACTGGACCAGCCATGACGAGCCTGCCCTTGATCCCCGCCATCTCGGACGCCCCCACCGCGCGCCGGGCCTCCATGCCCCCTCAGCACCTCGCTGACCTGGACCTGGCCGGTCGCCAGGAGCTGGTGACCGGCCTGGGTGAGCCCGCGTTCCGCGCCAAGCAGGTCTCCAACCACTACTTCGGGCGCCTGGTGCGCGACCCGCAGGCCATGACCGACCTGCCGGCGGCGACCCGGGAGCGGCTGGCCGACCAGCTGCTGCCCACGCTGCTCACCCCGGTCCGGGAGCTGGCCTGCGACGACGGTGCCACCCGCAAGGCGCTCTGGAAGTTGCACGACGGCGCGCTGGTGGAGAGCGTGCTGATGGGCTACCCGGACCGGGTGACCGTCTGCATCTCCAGCCAGGCGGGCTGCGGCATGGCCTGCCCGTTCTGCGCGACCGGCCAGGCCGGGCTGACCCGCAACCTGTCGACCGCCGAGATCGTCGACCAGGCGGTGTACCTGGCCGGCGTGGCGGCGTCCGGCGCGGTCTCCGGCTCACCGCCGCGACTGTCGCACGTCGTGTTCATGGGCATGGGCGAGCCGCTGGCCAACTACAACCGGGTGATCGCGGCGATCCGCCGGCTGGTCAGCCCCGCTCCGGAGGGCCTCGGCCTGTCCCAGCGGCACATCACCGTTTCCACGGTGGGCCTGGTTCCGGCCATCCGCCGACTGGCCAGCGAAGACCTCTCTGTGACCCTTGCGTTGTCGTTGCACGCCCCCGATGATGATCTGCGCGACGAACTCGTGCCGGTAAACCAGCGCTGGAAGGTAGCCGAGGTGCTGGACGCAGCGTGGGACTACGCCGCCCGGACGGGCCGTCGCGTGTCGATCGAGTACGCGATGATCAAGGACGTGAACGACCAGCCGTGGCGAGCCGATCTGCTCGGGCGGCTGTTGGCCGGCAAGTTGGCGCACGTGAACCTCATCCCGCTCAATCCGACGCCGGGCAGCCGCTGGGACGCGAGCCCGAAGCCGGTGGAGCGGGAGTTCGTCCGGCGGTTGCGCGACGCCGGGGTGTCCACCACCGTACGGGACACCCGAGGTCGTGAGATCGACGGCGCGTGTGGCCAGCTCGCCGCCGCCGAGGACACCGACACCAACACCGACCGCGCCGGAGAGGCACCGGCGTGACCGGGCGTGGCGAACGAGACCAGGAGACATAGTGGCGAGTCAGGGTCAGCGTTTCCGGCGCAAGGCGCTCCGCCGGGGATACAAGGTCGACGAGGTGGATGCCTTCCTCGACCGGGTCGAGGCGACGCTCGACGGCCGGCAGGTCGGCGCGCCGGTGGCCTCCCAGGAGGTCCACGATGTCGTCTTCCGGGTCCGGTTCAACGGCTACGACGAGTGGCAGGTCGACCTGCACCTGGACCGCGTCGAGCGACAGCTGGCCGAGCTGGAGGAGCGCACCAGCGCCGGGCGCGGCGGTGACCCCCGGATGGGCCCACCGGACCGGATGGGTCCGCCGATGCGTGACGACCGTGGGGGCATGGTGCCGCAGCCGATGCCGCCGCGGCCGATGCCGGCGCAGCCCGGCCCGCCCGACCGGTACGGCCGCTACGACGAGCCGACGGGTGCCTTCGCCGGTGGGTACGACGCCCCCCGTGGTGGTTACGACGCGCCGCGTGGTCCGGCCGGTCCCGGCCCGATGGGCCCCGGCGGTCCGATGGGCGGGCACGGCGTACCGCCTCGTGGCCTGCCCGCCGGTCCCGGCGGCTACGGGCCGCCCGACGACCCGCGGATGCCCGGCGGCTACGGCCCCCCGGACGACCAGCGCATGCCCGGCGGCTACGGGCCGCCCGACGACCCGCGTTCGTCCGGCGGCTACCCGCCGGAGGAGCCGCGCTTCGACGGCTTCGAGGCCGGCCGGCACGGTCGCGCCGACATGACCGCCGAGATTCGGATGCCGGAACGGGACCTGCGCGACATGCGCCGTGGTCCGGCCGGTCCGCCTCCCATGCCGCAGCCGGGCATCGGTGGTCCGCCGATGGCCGGTCCGCCCGCCGTGGCCGGCCCTCCGATGGCCGGCCCGCCGGTGGGTGGCCCGCCGATGGCCGGTCCTCCCGGCAGTGACCTGTACCGGGTCGACCAGATCCGGCGTAGTTTCCAGGTCCGTCGCTTCGGCAGCGGGTACGACCCGGACCAGGTGGACCGGTTCTTCGAGACCCTGCTCGGCGGCATGCAGCGCCGCAACCCGATGCCGGTCGACCCGAAGGACCTGGATACGCTCCGGTTCGGCCTGGTGCCCGGTGGCTACTTCGAGGCCGAGGTCGACGCCGCGCTCAAGGACGTGCAGGACATCCTCTTCGGGCGCTGAGTCCGACGCGTACGCGACGAGGGCCCGTCCCCGGGTGGGGGCGGGCCCTCGGCGTACGTCAGCCGGGTGTCCGGCGAGGTCAGGAACGCAGGCCGTTGCGCCGCAGCACGGCGTCGCCGATCACGATGATCAGCAGCAGCGCGGCCAGGCCGACCAGCCAGATGTCCTCGACCCTGCCCTCGTGGTTGCCGCAGATCATCGCCAGCAGCGCCAGCGCGGACAGCACCGCGCCGATGCGCCCGGCCTTCCGGTGCCCGGGCTTGTGCTGGTCTGGCGACGTTACCGGCTCGCTTCCTGCCACTGTCGGTCCTTCCCTCGCGATCGGATCTCCGGTTAGTCTGGCACGCCTCCTGCCCGGGGCGGCGCGGTGGGTGTTTCCCGGCCGTTGGCCCTGCCCGCCCAGGCCGGACGTCACTACCGGCGTCGCGGGGCGACGGTCAGACTCCCTCCGGTAGCGTTTGGCGTACACCTGATTGTCTGTTTGAGGGGGACTGTGCGGTGCGAGTGACCGGAACCGGGCACGCCAGTATGCGGATCGACACGGCCGCGGGCAGCATCCTGTGCGACCCGTGGGTCAACCCGGCCTACTTCGCCTCCTGGTTTCCTTTCCCGGACAATTCCCTGCTCGACTGGGAGAGTCTGGGCCAGGTCGACTACCTGTACGTCTCCCACCTGCACCGGGACCACTTCGACGCGAAGCACCTGCGGGACTTCGTCTCCAAGGACGCCACCGTCCTGCTCCCCGAGTTCCCCACCTCGGAGATGGAGGACGAGTTCCGGGCGCTGGGCTTCACGAAGTTCCTGAAGGCGCCCAACGAGCAGGTGGTGGAGCTGCCCGGCGGCCTGAAGATCATGATTCAGGCGCTGACCAGCCCGACCGACGGCCCGATCGGCGACTCGTCGCTCTGGGTGGAGTACGACGGGGTGCGGCTGCTCAACCAGAACGACGCCCGCCCGACCGACCTGAGCGTCTTCGCCGAGCTGGGGCACGTGCACGCGCACCTGCTGCAGTTCTCCGGGGCGATCTGGTATCCGATGGTCTACGAGCTGCCGCAGGCGGCGAAGACGGCGTTCGGCAAGCAGAAGCGCGACCGGCAGTTCGACCGGACGTGGCGCTACATCGACGACCTGAAGGCCGACCACGTCTTCCCGATCGCCGGCCCGCCGTGCTTCCTCGACGACGCGCTGTGGCAGTTCAACGACATCCACGGCGACGAGGGCAACATCTTCCCCGACCAGTCCGTCTTCCTGTCGGAGTACGCCAAGGTCGGCGGCACCAACGGGATCGTGCTGCTGCCGGGCAGCGTCGCGGAGGTCACCACCGAGGGCGCGAGCACCACCCACCCGGTGCCGGTGGACGAGTTCTTCGCGAACAAGGTCGCCCACCTGGAGGAGATGCGGGAGCGCAAGCGCCCCGTCATCGAGGCGGAGAAGGCGTCCTGGCGGCACCCCGAGGTGGACGTGCTCGGCGAGATGAAGCGCCGGATCGAGCCGCTGCTCGACGAGTCGATCTACCTGGCCAAGGGCGTGGGCGGTCCGGTGCGCTTCGATCTGGTGGGGTACGACGGCGAGAGCGTCGAGTCGATCGTGGTGGACTTCCCGGGCAAGGAGGTCCGGCCGTACGCCGACGAGAAGGTCCGCTACCGGTTCCGTACCGAGCGGTCGCTGATCGAGCACCTGCTCTTCATCGACGAGGTGGACTGGGTCAACTCGCTCTTCCTGTCCTGCCGGTTCTCGGCGGCCCGGATCGGCCAGTACAACGAGTTCGTCTACGCGTTCTTCAAGTGCCTGTCGGAGGAGCGTCTCCAGTACGCCGAGGGCTGGTACGACGAGCACGAGCGCAGCACCGACGCCGAGGACATCACGCTGGGCGACTGGGTGGTGCAGCGGCGCTGCCCGCACCTGAAGGCGGACCTGACCCGCTTCGGCATTGTCGAGGGTGACCAGCTCACCTGCCAGCTGCACGGCTGGCGCTTCGACCTGCCCAGCGGCCGCTGCCTGACCAGCGTGGGCCACAAGGTGCGCGCCCACCGCGTCGACGCGGAAACCCCCGCCCCGGCGGGCGAAGCCCTGAGCTGACCCTGCGGCGCTGCCCCTTCCGCACCGCGATCTTGCACTTTCTGCGGGTGCAAAGCACCGCAATCGCCCCAGAACGGCGACCGAAAGTGCAAGATCGCGGGGAGGGGTGCGCGACGAGAGCGGGGCGGGCGTGGCGGGGGCGGACGCGCGGGAGAGCGAGTACCGGTACGGACGCGGCCGGGAGAAGGCGCGTACCTCCTGCTGGTCGGCTACTACCTGATCGGCGGTCCGGGGGATCTCCGACCGTCGGCCGGCGCGACCGGGAACAGGGTCAGCGGCCCAGGTCGGTGAGGATGCGGCGGGCCGCGTTGTGGCCGGCGGCGCCGATCACGCTGCCGGCCGGGTGGCAGCCGGCGCTGCCCGCGTACACGCCGTCGATGCCGGTGGCGTACGGCATCCGGTCGGTGAACGAGACGGTGTTGTCGACGTGGTGGATGTGCCCGCCGGTGATGCCGAAGTGCGCCTCGATGCCCGGCGGGGGCAGCGGCACCGCGTCGGCGATCAGGTCGCCGGTGCCGGTGGCGTACCGCTCGACGATCTCGATGAGCCGGTCGACGTACCCGGGCAGCTCGGCGTCCCAGGTGGTGCCGGCCAGCTCGTAGGGGACCGACTGGACGAACAGCGCCGACGAGTGGTGCCCGGCGGGGTCGGAGAGCGACGGGTCGACGGTGGTGTGCAGGTACCACTCGATGGTGGGCTCCGCCGGCAGCCGCCCGGCCTGCACGTCGGCCCACATGCCGCGCAGCGCGGTCATCGGTGAGGTGGTGTCCCCACCGACCAGCGACGCGGAGCCGGGCAGCAGGTGGATGGTCGAGCCGAACGGGCTCGGTGTGCCCTCGGGCAGGCAGGAGAAGTGCGGCAGCCCGGTGAGCGCCAGGTTGAGCTTCAGGGTGGTGCCGGGGCGGCGGACCGCCGCCATCCGTTCGCCGAGCGGCGCCGGCAGCGCGCCGTCGGGCAACAGGTCCATCAGCCGGTACGGGTCACACGCGCCGAGCACCACCCGGGCGGCGACCTGCCGACCGTCGGCCAGCACGACGCCACTGGCCGCGCCGCCGTCGAGCGTCACCGCGCTCACCGGCGTACCCGTCAGGATGGTCGCACCGGCGGCGCGGGCGGCCTCGGCGAACGTGCGCGAGACCGTGCCCATGCCGCCCTCGGCGATCATCCAGGTGCCGCCGGAGCCGGGCAGCCGGCACATGTTGTGCACGAGGAAGTTGTGGCCGGTGCCGGGGTCGTCCGGGCCGGCGTTGAGCCCGGACAGCCCGTCGGTGACGGCGTACATGCTGACCAGCAGCTCGGAGCGGAACTCGAACCGGGCCAGGTAGTCGGCCACCGAGCCCTGGACGAGGTCGACGAAGACCTGCCGCAACGCCGGACGGACGTACCGCTCGGCGGTCTCCTGGACGGTCAGCGGCTCGGCCAGCCAGGCCGGGGCGAGATCCTCGCGCAGCGCGGCCAGCTCGGCCTGCATGGCGTCGTCGGCGGCCACGTCGGCGGGGGAGAAGAACTCGGCGAGCTGTGCCCGGGTCGCGGTGGTGTCGCTGCCGAAGAGCAGGTACGGCGAGCCGAGGCCGCCCGGCGTGGGCAGGAAGTAGTGCGGGTCGCGGCGCAGCACCGGGATCCGTACGTCGAGGGTGGCGAGCAGCTCCGGCGGCATCAGCCCGAGCAGGTACGAGCCGGTGGAGTGGCGCAGCCCCGGCACCTTCGGGAACGGGTTCTCGGTGCGGGTCGCGCCGCCGAGCACGTCGGCGGCCTCCAGGACGAGGACGTCCAGGCCGGCACGCGCCAGCAGGACCGCGGAGACCAGGCCGTTGTGCCCGGCACCGACGATCACGACGTCGGCGCGGGCCGGAATCTCACCACTCATGCCGCCGCAGCCTAGTCCACCCACCCACCCTCGTGGTGATCAAGAGGTTTGCGTCATCAGACGCCGTCCGGTTGACGCAAACCTCTTGATCAAGAGTGCGGAGCGGGGAGGTGGAGGGTGAAGGTGGAGCCTCGGGTGGGTTCGCTGGTTGCCGTCACCGTGCCCTGGTGGGCCTCGGCGAGCTTGCGGACGATCGCCAGGCCCAGGCCGCTGCCACCGGTCTGCCGACTGCGGGACTTCTCCGCCCGCCAGAAGCGGTCGAACACCCGGGGCAGGTCCGTGGCGCTGATGCCGCTGCCCGTGTCGGCGACGGCGATGGTCACCTCGCCGTCCGCCGTCCGGGCGTCGATCGTCACGCTGCCGCCCGCGGGGGTGTGGCGTACCGCGTTGGCGACCAGGTTGCCGACGGCCTGGCGCAGCCGTACCGGGTCGGCGTACACCTGCGGGTCGGCGTCGACCCGCAGGGCGAGCGTGACACCGGCACGGTCGGCCTGGACGCGGTGCGCCTCCGCCACCTGGGGGAGCAGGTCGGCGAGGTAGACCTGTTCGGGGTGCAGCCGCAGGGCACCGGCGTCCGCCTGGGCGAGGTCCTGCAGGTCGGCGATCACGTGTTGGAGCAGCGTCGCCTCCTCCAGCAGCGAGGACACCAACCTCTGGTCCAGGACGGCGACGCCGTCCTCGGCGGCCTCCAACCAGCCCCGGATGTTGGTGACCGGGGTACGCATCTCGTGGGCGATGTCGCTGACCATCGCCCGGCGTAGCTGTTCCAGGCGTTCGCGCCGCTCGGACATGTCGTTGAACGCCTCGGCCAGCCGGGCGATCTCGTCCCGGCCGGTGACCCGGACGCGGGCGGATCCGTCGCCGTCGCGCATCCGTTGCGCCGCCCCGGTCAGCGCGTGCAGCGGCCGGGTCAGCCGGATGCCGGCGAGCACGGTGACCCCGACGCTGACCAGCAGGACGAGGCCGGCGACCGCCGCGATGCGGATCTGGTTGGCCCGGGACAGGTCGAAGGTCGTGGTGGGGTGACCAGCAGGATCGCTGACGAACAGGGTCGCCGCCGGGGCGACGTAGGCAAGGAGCTGTTCCCGCCGGCTGGTGCCCACGCAGGCGTTGGCCGCGCGGCTGTGATCCTGGGCGGCCGCGGTGAGGTCCGGCTCGGTGTACCGTTCGGGGCGGGGCCTCGTCGTCCAGGTCCAGTCCAGGGCGACGTTCACGGGCGTCAGTTTGCGCCGGGCCAGGCAGGTGTTCACCAGCGCGTTCAGCTGTGCCAGCGCCTTGCGTTCGGTGGCTGTCGGGGCTGCCAGCTCCTCGCGTGCCAGGTCGCAGCGCGCTGAGTCGCTGTCGTTGAGGTCGGTGCCGGGGGTGTTGAGCCGGGGCCGGCCGGTGGGCCCCAGCTCGACGACAACCGCGATCCTGATCCGTACCCGCAGGCACAGGGCGGCCTGGTCCGCCCTGTCGCGCAGCGTCCGGCGCTCGTCGGGTGGGAGCAGGTACGGGCCGGAGGCGCGGGGGTCGATACGCGCGGCGTCGACGGCCGTGCCGGATCCCAGGACCAGGGCGGTGTCGACGGCGAGCGCGTCGACGGTCGCGGACGGCTTCGACGGCAGCGGACCCGCCTCGGGTGCCGAGTCGGCCACCGGCGTGCCGGATTCGGTGGTCAGGGTGATGCGCCGGCCGACCTGCGCGGCGAGCGGTCGCAGGGTCGCGTCGACGCCGTCCCAGGTGGGGTGGGTCGCCGCGTAGCCGACCAGCGTGTCGTAGATGCGGGCGTCGTCGGCGAGCGCCTGCCCCTGTTCCTGCCGGATCGCCCCGGTCGTGGTCCGTACCGCCAGCCAGGCGGTCGCCGCGATCGAGCCGACGGCGATGAGGACGGCCAGCACCAGCAGCCGGAGCAGCAGGCTGCGGTGCAGCGGCACCTCACGCCGCATGGGAGCTCTCCTCGGTGAGCTTGTAGCCGACGCCGTACACCGTCACCAGTCGGGTCGGCTTGCGCGGGTTCGCCTCGATCTTGCGGCGCAGGTTCATGACGTGGACGTCGACGGTCCGGCCGGTGATGTACCGGTCGAACCCGTGCAGGTAGCCGAGAAGCTGGTCGCGGGTGAAGGCCCGTCCGGGTTGGGCGGCCATCGCCTGCAGCAGCTGGAACTCGCCCGGTGTGCAGTCGACGGGTCGTCCGTCGGCGCGTACCTCGTGGCGGACCGGGTCGACGTGCAGGGCACCGACGCGCAGCACCGGATCGGCCAGCCGCGCCGTCCGCTGTCCCCGCCGCAGCAGTGTCCGCACCCGGGCCACCAGTTCGCGAGGGCTGTACGGCTTCGTCATGTAGTCGTCGGCGCCCAGGTCCAGGCCGAGCAGCAGGTCGTCCTCGGTCGACCGGGCGGTCAGCATGAGCACCGGCAGGTCGGACTCGCGGCGCAGGATGCGGCAGACGTCCAGGCCGTCGACCTTCGGCATCATCACGTCGAGGATCAGCAGATCCGGTGAACGTTGGCGGATCTGCTCCAGGGCGGCCCGCCCGTCGCCGACGACGACCACGGTGTGCCCCTCGCGTTCCAGGTAGCGGCGGGCCAACTCGGCCTGCTTCTCGTCGTCCTCGGCCACCAGCACCCGCGCACCCACGGCAGCGACTGTACGTTGCCGAGCCGCCCGCTGGCGGTGCCGCTGAGCTGGGGCTACCGGATGAGCACCAATCTCTGACAGGTCTCTGACAAGTGCTCGTGATGCTGCTCGGCATGACGAAGGCACCACAACGACTCGGGCTCGTCGTGCTCACCCTGCTCGCCGCCGTCCTCAGCGGCTGTGGCGGTGCGACATCCGACGCCGACGCCGACGCCGACGCCGGCAGCACGGCCGATGTCGCCTCCCTCGCCACGGCATCCGTCGCGCCGAGCGCGTCCGCCTCCGGTGCGGCCGCGACCGGCCGCCCCCAGTTGCGTCTGGACATGACCGACGACGAGACGAACCGGCTCTGGAACACCTACAACATCTGCCTGCGGGACAACGGGGTGAAGGAGAACAAGGTCCGCATGGAGGCAGCGGCCGCCGAGGGGCGCAACGTGATCTCCCTGGACCAGAGCGGCGAGCCGAAGGCGGCGTACGTGGCGTGCGCCAACAAGCTGCCGCTCCAGCCACCGGAGCTGGACGAGGAGAGGAACCCGAACTACGTGAGCCAGTGGAACGACTACGTGCAGTGTCTGCGCGGCCGCGGCATGAAGATCCACGCGTTACCGGACGGCTCCGGCTGGACGTACGACGACGGAGTTGCCGACCCGACGGGCGGCCTTGACGCTCCGGCGATGGAAAAGGCCGAGAAGGAGTGCACGATGGAGGCGTTCGGTGGCAAGTAGGCCGAGCCGACGGACGGCGATCGTGGTGGCGCTCGTGACCGTGGTGGTCGCCGTCGGCGCGGGTGTCGGCGTGCTGGCCCTGCGGCGTGATGGCGCCGACGACACGGCGAGCGCCCCGCCGCCGGTGACGACGACGAAGGTGACCCGCACCGACCTGTCGGACAGCCGGTCCCTGGACGGGACGCTCGGCTTCGGCCCGGAGCGGGTGGTCAAGGGGATGGGCGAGGGGATCGTCACCCGGCTGCCGAAGGTGGGCGACACGGTGGCCCGGGGCAAGCCGCTGTACTGGGTCAACGACCGTCCGGTGCCGGTGCTGTTCGGCGACACCCCGCTCTTTCGTACCCTCGACAAGCCCGGCCTGGTGGGCAGCGACGTGCGGATCGTGTGGGACAACCTGAAGGCGCTCGGGTACGCCACCGGTACGCAGCCGACTCGGGCCAAGGACGGCACGAAGATCGACCCGGGTCGGGCTCTGCTCACCGACGCGCTCGTGGCCGCTATCAAGAAGTGGCAGCAGGCGCTCGACCTGGAACCCACCGGCCGGATCGAGGTCGGGCGGGCCGTGGTGCTGTCCGGGCCGGTCCGGGTCAGCGCGGTGAAGGCCCTGCCCGGTGACCCGGTCGCCGGTGAGCTGGTTGCCGTCACCGAGAAGACCAAGCTGGTGACCGTCGCGGTGGAGGCGACCGAGGTCGCCACCATCCGGGTGGGCGCCGCCGTGGCGGTCACCCTGCCGGACAGCTCCGAGATCCCCGGCCGGGTAGCCTCGATCTCGCACACCGTCCAGGGTGGCGGCCCGGACGCGGGAGCCGGCCAGGACGGTCCACCCAAGGTGGACGTCCTCGTCACACCGGTCAAGGCGGCGGACGTGGCGAAGCTGGACGCGGCGTCGGTCCAGGTCACGTTCACCACGAGCACCCGCAAGAACGTGCTGACCGTGCCGGTCGGCGCGCTGGTGGCGCTCCGCGAGGGTGGTCACGCCCTCCAACTGCCCGACGGCGGGTTGCTGGCCGTGGAGACCGGGATGTTCTCCCGCGGTCTCGTCGAGGTCAGCGGTGCCGGCGTCACCGAGGGCCTCCAGGTGGTGACGGCCGCGTGAGCACCGCGATCCCCACCCGCGCCGGGGACGCGCCGACCGAGGTCATCCCGGTGTACGCGGAACCGGTCCTCAGCCTCGACCGGGTGAGCCGGACGTACCCGGGCGGTGTCACCGCGCTGGACGACGTCTCGCTGACCGTCCGCGCCGGTGAACTGCTCGCCATCGTCGGACCGTCCGGTTCCGGCAAGTCGACCCTGCTCAACATCATGGGCACCCTCGACCTGCCCACCAGCGGGCACGTACGCGTCGCCGGGCAGGAGGTCACCGCCCTGTCCGACCGCCGGCTCTCCGCGCTGCGCGGCCGGTGGCTCGGCTTCGTGTTCCAGCAGTTCCACCTCGTCGGAGGGCTCGACGCCGCCGAGAACGTCGCCACCGGGCTGCTCTACGCCGGCGTACCCCGTCGTCGCCGGCGCCGTACGGCGATCGACGCGTTGGCGCGGGTCGGGCTGGCGCACCGGGTCGACCACCTGCCGCACCAACTCTCCGGTGGGGAGCGGCAGCGGGTGGCGATAGCGCGGGCGCTGGTCAACGACCCGGCGCTGGTGCTGGCCGACGAGCCGACCGGCGCCCTGGACACCGCCAACGGGGAGGCGGTGCTGGCTCTGCTGCTGGCGTTGCACGCGGAGGGCACCACCATCGCCGTCATCACCCACGATCGGGACCTCGCCGCCCGTACGCCCCGACAGGTGGACATCCGCGACGGGCGGATCGTCGCCGACACCGTTGACAGGAGCCGCGGATGAGCACGCCGACGTCGACAGCGAACCCTCGGCCACCCCGGCTCGCCCCGACCGACGTACTCCGGCTCGGTCTGCTCGGGCTCACCACCCGGCGGATGCGGGCGGTCCTCTCCGCCCTGGGCATCTCCATCGGCATCGCCACGATGATCGTGGTGGTGGGCATCCCGGCGTCCAGTCAGCGTGACCTGATGAATCAGCTCTCCGCCCTCGGCACGAATCTGCTGCGCGCCGAGCCGGTGCCGGATCGGGATCCGCCAGTGCTGCTGCCCGAGGAATCCGTTGCGATGGTGGACCGGATCGGGCCGGTCGAGACGGTGAGCGCCGTCGCGAACACGCACGTCGCGGTCCGCCGCAACGACCTGGTGGACAGGTACGACACGGCGGGGCTCGCCACGCTGGCCACGCGGCCGGACCTGCTGGACACGGTCAACGGCCGGGTTCGCACCGGCCGTTTCCTCGACGACGGCACGGCGAAGCTGCCGACCGCCGTCCTCGGTTACGTGGCCGCGAGCCGTCTCGGGTTCAGCACCGTGGACCCGGCCCAGCCGCCCCAGGTGCGCATCGCCGAGCGCTGGTTCACCGTGATCGGCGTACTGGAGCCGTTGCCCATCGCACCGGACCTCGACCGGTCGGTGCTGGTCGGTTGGGACGCCGCCCGGGACCTGCTCGGCTTCGACGGTCACCCCACGGTGGTGTACGTGCGGGCCCGCGAGGACGCGTTGGAGAACGTCCGCGCGGTGCTGCCGGCCACGCTCAACCCGCAGCTGCCCGGCCTGGTCCAGGTCAGTCGCCCCTCCGACGCGCTCGCCGCGAAACGGGCCACCGAGAGCACGTTCTCCGCGCTGTTTCTCGGGTTGGCGGCGGTGGCGCTGCTGGTGGGTGGGATCGGGGTGGCCAACACGATGGTCATCTCGGTGCTGGAGCGCCGTCGGGAGATCGGCCTGCGTCGGGCGCTCGGCGCGAACCGTGGCCAGATCCGGGTGCAGTTCCTCACCGAGTCGGTGCTGCTGTCCGTGCTCGGTGGTGCGGCCGGTGCGCTGCTCGGGCTGCTCGCGACGACCGGCTACGCCAGTTATCAGGGCTGGCCCCCGACCATCCCGGTGACCTCGGTGGTCGGCGGGATCGGCGGCGCCCTGCTGGTGGGCATGGCCGCCGGGGTGTACCCGTCGATCCGCGCGGCCCGCCTGACCCCCACCGAAGCCCTCGCCACCCCCTGATCATCCCGGGGAGCGGTGTGCGCGCCAGCGGGAGAGGGCCAGGGTCGCGGAGTAGCCCGCGAGGACGATCACGTGGAACAGGTACAGCCACAGGAGGACGGCCACACCGGCGCCGATGTCGTCGAAGCCGCCGAAGGGCACCCCCAAATCCAGGGGGAACGAGGCGAAGAGCACGAATCCGTGCAGGAAGCCGGAGAGGTTCGCGGCCGTGAACGACCCGATCCCGAGGGTGGAGAGCCAGTCCGGCGATGCCGGCCCGACCACCCGGAACACCCACACCAGCACCGGAGTGAGCACCAGCCAGACCGCCAGGAACGACAGCACCACCCCGAGCACGCCGACCCAGCCGCCCTGCCGCACGAGGCGGGTGGTGAGCGGCAGCGCCAGCAGGATCGACAGTAGTAACGCGGGAGCCGGCGCGAGCAGCGGCAGCAGCAGCAGCCGCCCTCGCCAGCCCACCAGGTGCTCGTCGGTGCGGGGTGCCGCCACCGAGACGAACGCCCGGCGCAGGCCCTCGCCGTACAGCGACGCGGGCAGGACCGAGGCCAGGGCCAGCAGCGGGGTCAGCTCCACCCCGGCGTCGACCAGTGCCTCCACCGCCCGGGGCGCGCCGATCGCGGTGGGCAGCGCCTCCACGGCGTACGAGGTGAGCCGGCGTACCCGCTCGGCCCCGGCGATCAGCGAGGTGAGCCAGATCGCCAGCAGGGCGACCGGCACCACCGCGATCGCCCCGTAGAAGGTGATCGCGGCGGCGTGCAGCGACAGGTCTCGTCCGCGCACCGGGCGGAACGCGGCGCTGGTGATCCGCTTCGCCCGCTGCCATCCGCTGCCCATCGTGGTCCCTTTCCCCGTCGCCGTGTCCGTCACTCCTTAAGATCGCCGGTCATGACTGGTCTCACCACCGAACGCCTGATCCTGCGTGATTGGACCGCCGACCCGGCTGATCTGACCCGGATCTACGACATCTACTCCCGCCCGGAGGTCACCCGCTGGTTGGGAGTTCCCGGCCTGCCGATGACCGACTCGAGCCAGGCCGCCGAGCGGCTGCGCGTGTGGCAGGAGCGGCACGCCGCCGACCACGGCCGGTACGGCACCTGGGCGATCGAGGTACGCGACACCGGCCGGGTGGTAGGCACGGCGCTGCTCAAGCCGCTGCCGGGTCGCGATGAGAAACGGCGTACCGAGGACATCGAGGTGGGTTGGCACCTGCACCCGGACTCGTGGGGTCACGGGTACGCCACCGAGGCGGCGCGGACGCTCGTCGCACGGGAGTTCGCCGCCGGCACCCCGGAGATCTACGCGGTCGTCTCGCCCGGCAACGACGCGTCGATGGCGGTGTGCCGGCGACTCGGCATGGCCCACGTGGGCCGGCGCAGCGACTGGTACGGCGGCGAGGAGCTGGAGACGTTCGTCCTGGCGGCGCGGTCCGGAGCCCCGGACTCCGTAGAGCCGTATACCTCAAAGTCATAAATATGACTCTGAGGTATAGCGCTCGCGTAAGTGGCCGCCCCGAGTTGTCGTTCGGTCATTCACGATGGTCGTTTCACCACTGGCCTGGCGCAATCTTTCGGAGCAGAATGCGGACCAAGGGACGAGGTGTCTTACGCGACGACAGTCAGGGACGGACCGTGCGGCGCGGTCTACCTTGACAAGACCCACGAGATTGCGATCTACGAAGACGCCTGGCGCTCCCTCGGCGAGCGGGCGCTGAGCTCGGCCGTACGCAGCGATTGGCAGGAGCACCGGCTTATCGATCAGGACCAGTGCGGCTGACGTTCGAGGCTGAGACAGCCGTAGCGCAACAACGGGCCCGAGTGAAGAGCTGCTCAAGCCCGTTGTTGCGCGTTGGCGCGACGCGGTGGCTCAGCCGAAGGACTTGACCCCACGCCAGTCGTCGCCCAGGACGACCTTCACCGGACCACCCGTGTTCGTGGTGGACGGGTGGTAGATCCGCATCATGCCGTCCGTGCCGGAGCGGGTCCAGAAATCAGGAACCCGGTCCCCATTCACGTCCGGGATGCTGATCATCGCGCTGATGTTGGCCTCCGACCATCCCGTGCCGTACGAGACGTCGCCGCTGCGGGAGGCGGCGGCCGACTTGAGCGAATCCAGGTTCACGCTGCCCGAGGTCGAGCCGGGCTTGCCGTGCCGGACGTACATGTTGCCGTTGTCCAGGTTCCGCCAGAGCATGTCCGGCGTGCCGTCGAGGTCGATGTCGGCCACGTTGACGACCTCCCGTCGGGCCCAGGCGGTGCCCTCCATCAGGGTCGCCTCCTGGAAGCTCGCGCCCGTGTAGCCGCTCAGCGTCCAGAAGGCGGTCCCCGCTCGCAGAATCAGGTCCGGGAGCTTGTCGCCGGTGATGTCGCCGACCGCCTTGATCTGGGTCCAGGTGTCCGGAGCGGGTATGGGGGTTCCGCCGACTCCGGTGGCCGGTAGGAGGACCCGCAGCCGGCGGTCGACGTCGAAGGTGCCGTACCCGTCACCGGGGTAGAGCCAGAAGCCGCCGTCCGGGGTGCGGGCGAACATGTCGGTCGTGCCGTCGCCCGGGTAGGTGTCGGAGTGCTTGGTGACCAGGGCAGCCTTGCCGGTGCCCGGGTCGAACCAGTGACCGGTCGGGTTCAGCTTGTCTCCGGCGTACGAGCCGACGAGCCACGCGTACAGTTCGCCACCCGTGTCGCCGGCATAGTTGCGCAGGTTGCCCGAGGAGTCCACCAGGAGCAGGTCGGGTATCCCGTCGCCGCCGGTGTCACCAGGGCCGTCAGCGGTCGAGCGGGGCGGCAGGTAGAAGGTGTAGTCGGTGCGGGCGCTGCGGTTGCCGACCGCGTCGTACGCGTAAACGTGCAGGGTGGTGGGACCGGCGTGCCGGGGTGCCAGGTTGGGCACGGTGGCGGTGCCGGCGGTGGCCGGCACGCTCACCGTGCCGATGCTCTCGAACGAGTAGGTGAAGCTCGTGGCGCCGGAGGCGGCGAACGTGATGGGGCCGGTCTCGCCGAACGTGACCGTCGCCCACGTCGCGCCGTCGGGGGTGGCCTCCTTGAAGACGTCGCTGGTGACGTCCGGTGCTGGGGGTGCCGACGCGTCGATGGTGAGGCGGCAGGGCTCGCTGCCGGGTGGGAAGAACGACGACGAGGCGCCCGCCGCGTCTTCGGCGCTCACCTCCCACGAGTAGACCGCCTTGTCCTCCAGGTTGCCGGCGGGGATCGTCAGCGTCGCCTTGCCGGCGCTCGTGGTGGTGACGACGGTGCCCGCCGGAACGGCCGTGCCGTTCTTCCAGAAGCGGAAGCGCAGGCTCTTGAGGTTGCCGTCGGCGTCGGAGGAGGACGCGGACAGGACGATGTTGGTCTTCGCCACCATCACGCCTCCGCCGGTGCCGGGCACACAGGCGCCACCGGGTGAGGTGGTGCCGCCCGTCGGCTCGTTGGGCGGCCGGTTGTAGGTGACGCTCAGCTCCGCGGAGGTGACCTTGAACTTGCGCCAGGTGAAGGTGTCGGACTCGCTGCTGGCGCGCATGCCGAAAGTCAGGTTCGACCAGCCACCGTTGGCGGCGTCCTGGGCGCCCTTCTTTACGTCGAAGCTCACGTAGTCGTCGGTGCAGTTGCTGCCGTAGCCGTAGGCGAAGGAACGCCTCGACTGTTCCTCCTTCCAGGCCGGCTGCTTGTTCCAGGTCGAGCCGCTGGAGATGGAACCGGTGAGCCAGAGCTGCATCTCCCTGGCGCTGCAGCTCCACGAGTGGTTGTTCAGCACCTTGAAGCTCGCCGAGGTGACCGTCGCACCCTTCATCCCGGCGTCGTAGCCCATCCGCCAGAAGGAGCGGGTTCGCAGCGGCGAGTCCTCCTCGTAGCCCACTCGGGCGTCAGTGGTTCCGGAGTTGTAGTTGGTGCCGTTGTAGGTGTTGCCGTTGGGATATTGCGAGTAGACGGTGGCCCACGCCAGCTTGCCGCTGATCAGGGTCGGGTCCAGGAAGATGGGGAAGAGCACGTCCGCGCCGGTGAGCAGCCCGGTGGCGGCGGCGTCGAGGTGCAGTCGTACGTTGCCGGTGCCGTCACCGTCGAGTCGGGTGGGGATCTGGGCCTGGCGGGCGCCGGGCTCGCTGCCGACGAGGCCGGACAGCGCCAGCACGTCGGAGGGCGTGGCGACGGCGGTGCGGGGTCCGGCCTCCGGAGCCTCGGGATCCCGTCCGGCGGAGTCCCACGCGAAGGGGCTGGGGATCGAGCTGACCTCCTCGCCGCTGACCTTGTCCAGGGCGAGGACGCCGCCGGTCGTCGCGTCCCGACGGAAGACCACTGTGTCGGAGCGCAGGCCGTAGGTGAGGGAGCGGACGGCCTGGATCGTGGCGGCCTCACGATTCTTGACGATCAGCAGCTGGCCGAAGCCGCCGTCGTCGCGTGCGACCATGAGCAGGTCCACGCCGGGGTGGACCTCGGGGTAGAGGGCGCGCGGGCCGTCCAGCACCGGCTTCGGCAGGCGACCGGGCCAGGTGTACGCGATGGTGTGACCCTCGACGTCCATTTCGGTCAGGATGCTCGCGGTGCCCTCGGACTGACCGGGGGCGCTGCCGCCGGAGAACCGCACGGGCGTGGCGGCGTTGACCGGACGGATGTCCAGCCCGCCGGTGGCGCTTCCGGCGCGGGTCAGCGTGTTGTCGACCGCCGCCCACTGTCCGGCGGTGTTCTTCGCCCGCTGCGGTACGGCGTGGATCGTCGTGCGCAGCTGCCCGCTCGGCATCGCCCAGGTGAGTGAGGTGGCGGTGGTGGCCGTGTCCACCAGCACGTCTTTGCCGATCTTCAGGGCGTCGGCCATGGCCGACGCCTCGTTGCGGGGTGCGGCCGGCACCGGCGCGAGGGCGGCGCGGCGCGGCTGGTCGCTCCGCGACAGCGGCAGCAGAGTCGCGACCAGTGCGGCCAGCAGGACGCCCAGGGTGAGAGTCAGCCTGGTGCGCGTACGCACGAACGGGCTGAGCAGGCGAGGCACGGTCACGGCGCTTCTACTCCCGTGGGGGGCCGGCGACAAGGGAAGGCACAGCAAGCGGCCCCGTCGGCGGGCCGAGGGGCAAATGCGAGCACACGATCGCATGACGTGAGCCGTTCTCGTCCATCCCGGCAACGTTATAAATCTGTTATATATCGCGCCGGCGTCGCCGAACGTGCGGGCGGAATTCGATCTTGTGTACGTTTTGGTAGCGCGGAACCGCCATGTATAGACAAATCTGTCCACTGTGTCCGGTTGTTGCCATGCGCAGCTAACTGATCACCAATCGTCGAGTGACCCAGATCACCTGATGCCACTTCGGTGACGGACATCTGGCCTTGAGTAGGGACCGCGACTACCGCAGAGTGCTCACGCACGTGCCGACAGTGGCACGTGCTTTTCGCGGTTGTCCGCGCCTTCTCGTTCGTTTTGCGCCTGGGTGGAGTCGACACGTATGCGTGGTATCGGGTTGCTGTCCCGGCGGTGGCATGGCCGACGGACCTCGACGGAGGCGGTCCGCCCTCGTTGGCGGCGTCGTGCACACACCACCTTGGTGCTGTTCCTGTCCACGACACTCGTCGCGACCTCCGTGCCCGCCGCAGCGTGGGCGGTGCCCGGACCCGGCATGAGCCGCGAGGACACCCAGGTCCAGTTGCCGGACGTCCCGGAGAGCAAGCAGGTCGCTCAGAACGGGGAAGCCGACACTGACTTGCTGACCGCCGATCAGGTGCCGGTGGTCCCGTACGTGCCGGGGTCCGTCGAGCCGTGGCAGCAGGACAGCGGCGCCGTGGACCTGACCGGCGTCGTCGCTGGCGAGACCAAGAAGGTCGACGATCTGCCGGTCTCCCTCGGCGTACCGGACGGTGGCGACCCGGCCGCCCTCGCCGGGACCTGGACCGTCGACCTCGCTGCCCCCGAGGCGTCCCAGGCGGCCAGCGTGTCTGGCCTGATCATGAAGATCACGCCGCCGGCCACCGCCGACCCGGCCGCCGAGGTCGCGCTCCACGTCACCTACACGGACTTCGCCGATCTCTACGGTCCGCTGGCCGCCGACCGCTTCGGCGTCATGCTGCTGCCCAACTGCGTCTTCGACGCCCCCGACGCCGGCGACTGCGCCACCGACGGCGGCAGTGGGACGATGTCCGGTGCGGCGAGTGCCCAGGTGGTGCCCAGCGAGGTGAAGCTGTTGCCGGCCACCAAGGCATCGGCCCGCGGCACGGCCACCGCCAACGAGCCGACGCAGCGGGTCGTCACCGGCAAGGTGCCCGTGGGCTCGTTGCTCGGCGCACAGAACGCGACCGGTGGGCCCGGCGCCCGCACGGCCGCGGCGGAAGGCTCGAGTGTCGTCGGCGTGCTGGACACCGGAGCGTCGGCGGCCGGCGACTTCACCGCCACTCCGCTGCTCTCCTCGGGCTCCTGGGCGGCGGGTTCGTCGTCCGGCGCCTTCACCTACTCGTACCAGGTGCAGACCCCCGAGACGGCCGCCGGCCTGATGCCGAAGGTCGCCCTGTCGTACTCCTCGCAGTCGGTGGACGGCCGCACCTCGGCCACCAACAACCAGGCGTCCTGGATCGGTGACGGCTGGGACTACAGCGCGGGGGCGATCACCCGCAGCTACGCCAGCTGCCGGGAGGACTCGAAGAAGCCGGGTGCGAACAACTCCACGCACCGCACCGCCGACCTGTGCTGGGGCTCGAAGAACGCCACCCTGTCGCTTGCCGGCATGACCACCGAACTGGTCTGGGACGAGGGCAAGAAGGCATGGTTCACCGCCAACGGCGACGGCTCCAAGGTCCAGCTGGTGCAGGACACCAGCCTGGCGAACGGCGACGCCGACGGCGAATACTGGATCGTCACCACCCGGGACGGCACCCGCTACCACTTCGGCCGCAACCGCCTGCCCGGCTGGTCCGACCGGGGCAGCGCCGCCGACGACCCGGTCACCAACTCGGTGCTCACCGTGCCCGTCTACAGCAACCACTCGGACGAGCCCTGCTACAAGGCGGGCAACTGGGCCGGCTCCGTCTGCACCGAGGCGTGGCGGTGGTCCCTCGACTACGTCGAGGACATCCACGGCAACGCCATGAGCCTGTGGTGGGAACGCGAGACGAACCACTACGCCCGCAACTTCAACTTCAAGGACCCGGTCAGCTACGACCGTGGCGGCTACCTCGCCCGGATCGACTACGGGCAGCGCGCCAACACCATCTTCTCCGAGGAGCCCCTGGCGCGGATCTCCTTCAGCGTCGCGGAGCGCTGCTTCGCCGAGGGATCCCTCACCTGCACCGACGGCAACTTCGCCAGCACCAACCCCGACAAGTACCGAATCTGGTACGACACCCCGGCCGACCTGCGATGCGTCGGCGGCCAGAAGTGTTGGAACGCCTCGCCGTCCTTCTTCACCCGCAAGCGCCTCGACACGATCACCACGTCGGCGCAGCGGACGTCGGCGAAGTCGCTTCAGCTCGTGGACGAGTACCAGCTCAAGCAGTCGTTCCCGATCCTCAAGACCGGCCCGAACACCGCCCTGTGGCTGGAGTCGATCACCCGTACCGGCCACGGCAGGAACGACGACAAGATCGCGCTCAACGCGGTGCGTTTCGAGTCCAACACCGAGGACATGCCGAACCGCGTCAAGCGGGACAGCCGGCCCGGCTTCTCCCGGCTGCGGATCGCCCGGGTCATCAACGAGTACGGCGGCGAGACCGTCATCAACTACAAGGCGCCGGTGGACGACTGCAAGGAGGGCACCGGGCTACCCGGCAAGAGCGACACCGCCGCGCTGAAGGCCAACGACCGACTGTGCTACCCCGCCTTCTGGCATCCGGACCCGGCCGCCGAGGAGATCGACTGGTTCCAGAAGTACGTCGTCGACAGCGTCGAGGAACTTCCCAACCTGGATGGCGCGTACACCACCATCACCAGGTACGCGTACGGCAAGCCGGCCTGGCGGCTCGCCGAGCAGGAGTTCACCAAGAAGTCCACCCGCACGTACTCCCAGTTCGCCGGCGTCGACCAGGTCACCGTCCTCACTGGTGCCGACGATCCCGACATCGGCAGCAAGCGGACCAAGTCCGTCACCCGCTACTTCCGGGGCATGGGCGACAACGTCTCCGTGAAGGACGCCGCCGAGGTCGAGATCGCCAAGGACCGGGAGGCGTTCGCCGGCCGGGTCGCCGAGGAACTGACGTACGCGAACGCCGACGACGCCGACGGCAACTGGCTCACCCGCAGCGTGACGTACCCCGAGGCGCAGGAACTCGCGTCGCGCTCACGCGACGACGGCCTGAGCCCGCTGAAGGCGTGGCGGGTCACCGAGCCCCGGCAGACCTCGTACACCAGGTCCTCCGGCACCGGCGACGACGCCCGCACTCTGCGCAAGGTCGAGACGACGACGAAGTTCGATGACGCCCTCGGCCTGCCGGAACGCATTGAGTCCCTCGGTGACACCGGCAAGGACGGCGACGAGTCCTGCACCCGGATCGACTACCTGCACCGCGACGACAAGAACCTCATCGGGTTGACCAAGCAGATCCTCACCAGCCCGACGACCTGCGCCGCCGCCAACTTCGACGACCTCAAGACGCTGAGCTCCGCGGGCCGGGTCGCCTACGACGGGCAGGCGTACGACGTCGCCCTTGGCGCCTCGACCCGTGGCCTGGCGAGCCAGACCTGGTCGTTGAAGGGCGACGGCTCCGGCTTCCAGTCCGACGGCACCACCGGCTTCGACGCCATCGGTCGCGTCGTCAGCAGCACCGACCCGGACGGCAAGACCTCCAGGATCACCTACACCCCGGCCACCGGTCAGGCCACCAGCGTCACCGAGGAGAACTCGCTGGGGCACAAGCAGGTCCGGGAGCTGGACCCGGGCCGCGCGGTCACCGTCAAGACCACCGACCTCAACGACCGGGTCAGCGAGGCGAAGTACGACGCGCTGGGCCGCCTCGTCGAGGCTTGGGGCCCGGGGCGTACCCCGTCGTCCACGGCCGTCCCGGACTTCCGGGCCCAGTACACGGTTTCCGCCGGGAAACCGCCGTACGTCACCACCTTCAGCCGGGGGCACGAGAACCGGATCCAGACGTCCGTCACTATCTACGACGGCCTGGGCCGCGAACGGCAGAGCCAGGAGGAGGCCACCGGCAGCGGCCGGCTGATCACCGACACGGAGTACAACAGCTCCGGCGAGGTATGGCGGACCAACAACGCCTACCTGGCCAACGGATCGCCCAGCGGCCAGCTGTTCATGCCGTTCGTGGACCCGGCCAACCCGGCACCCGTACCCAACGCCACCCTCTACACCTACGACGGCCTCGGCCGCGTCACCCAGGAACTGCCCGTACTGGCCGGCAGCGAGCAGTCGGGGCGTGCCACCAGCTACGCGTACGGCGCCGACCACTCCACGGTGATCAACCCGGCGGGTGCGACCTCCTACCGGCTGTTCACCGACGCCCTGGGCCGCACGACCCGGGTCGACACCTTCACCAACACCGCCCGCACCGAGTTCACCACGATGCGGTACGAGCACGACGCGCGCGGCCAGATGGTGAAGGCCACCCACTCCGCCGACCCGACCCGCCCGTGGACCTGGACCTACGACCAGCGCGGCCGGCTGGAGACCGCCACCGACCCGGACTCCGGCACCACCCGGATGACGTACGACCACCGGGACCGGCAGCTGACCTCCACCAACGCCCGCAACGTCACCGTCTGGAACGGCTACGACCAATTGTCCCGCCCGACGCAGCAGCGCCTCGGCGGCAGCACCGGGACACTCCTGGGCGAGTTCACCTACGACACCGTCGCCGGTGGCAAGGGCCTGCCGGCCAGCGCCACCCGGTACACCGACGGCCTGTCGTACACCCAGACGGTCGGCGGCTACAGCGACGACTACCAGCCCACGTCGACGACCCTCACGCTGCCGCAGGCCATCGCCGACACGTGGGGCCTGCGGACCTCCTACACCTACGAATACAGCTACACCGACACCGGTCTGCCCGAGTCGACCACGCTGCCCGCCGTCGGCAGCCTGCCGTCGGAGAAGCTCCTCGTCCGCTACACCAAGGGCGGCCTGCCCCTGTCGGTGTCCGGTAAGGACTGGTATGGCGCGGAGACCGTCTACTCGCCGTACGGGCAGGTGCTGCGGTCCACCCTCGGCGCCCAGCCGTACCGGGTGTGGACGATGGCCTCGTACGACGACGCCAGCGGTGCCCTGAACAGCCAGCAGGTCTACCGCGAGCAGACCGGTGACAAGAGCGTCGTCGGCGGAAACCTCGTCTCGAACCGCTCCTACGCCTACGACGACGCGGGCAACGTCCTCGCGATCCGTGAGCAGGCGACCGGCATCGAGGAGCGGCAGTGCTTCCAGTACGCGCTCGGCCGGGTGAAGACGGCCTGGACCGCGAAGAACCAGGCGCAGTGCTCGCCGGGCCCGGTCAACGCGGACGGCTCCGTCAACGTGGCGGCCGGCCCGGACAAGTCCGGCTACTGGCAGGAGTACGAGTACGACCTGCTCGGTAACCGCACCAAGCTGGTGGAGAAGGACCTGACCGGCGCGACCGCCAAGGACGCCACCAGCACGTACACCTACGGCAAGGCCGACGGCAGTCAGCCGCGCACCCTCACCAAGGTGACCAAGAACTACGTCACCCCGGCCGGTGCTGCGGTCACCGCCGCCGCCGAGCGGCTGTACGAGCTGACCGGCGAGACGAAGTCCGTCACCTCGATCGAGAACGGCGACCAGCAGACCCTGTCCTGGACCTACGACGGCCAGATCGACCGGATCGTCGGTGCGGGCAGCAAGGGCAAGAGCCCGTACGTCGGTCTGGCCGGCAAGTGCCTTGACCTCACCAACGGACTCGCCACCCCCAACCAGCCCCTCATGCTCTACCCGTGCAACGAGTCGCCCGCACAGAAGTGGGCGTTCGCTGCCACGCCGAACCAGAGCAACGCCAACCTGGGCACGCTCGCCGCGTACGACACCTGGTGTCTCCAGCCGGCTGCCAACACCGCGGGCTCGGTCCTCGCGGTGCAGGCATGCACCGGCTCGGCGGGCCAGCAACTGGAACGCCTGTCGACGGGCCAGCTCAAGCACACCGCGTCCGGGCTCTGCGTCGCAGTCAAGGACGCGGCGACCACCGATGGCACGCCGATCGTGTTGGCCGCATGCGCCAATGTGCCCGCGCAACAGTGGGAGGCGCAGGACGAGACCCGGCACATCTACGGGCCGGGTGGCACCCGTCTCCTGACGATCCAGCAGCGCCAGGCCACCCTGAACCTGGGCGAGGCGCAGCTCACCGTGCAGCAGGGCGGGGTGCAGGTCTCCGTACAACGTTCGTACGCGGCGCCGGGTGGCACCGTGGTCCGTTACGCGAACCGTGCGGTCAACGGGTCCAACCTGCTGGCCCTCGCCGGCGACCACCAGGGCAGCACGTACGCCGAGATCGGCATGTACGACACGGCGATGCCGGTGCGGATCCGCAAGCAGGACCCGTTCGGCAACCAGCGTGGCACCACCCCGCTCAGCGTCAACATGCAGAACAACAAGGGATTCCTCGGCGCGGTCCGCGACGACGCCTCCGGCTACACCCCGCTCGGCGCGCGTCTGTACGACCCGAGCGTGGGTCGGTTCCTCTCCGCCGACCCGGTCCTGGATCTGACCGACCCGGCACAGTCCAACGGGTACGCGTACGCCCACAACAACCCGGTGACCCACTCGGACCCGTCCGGTCTGTCGGTGGCGCTGACCGCGTCGGAGACGGCGGCGGCGCTGGCGGGCGCGGGCCTGTCGGCGGCGATGGTCTCCCAGGCGCAGGCGAACATGGGCCGTTCGCTGATGTCGGTGATCCTCGATTCGGCGTGGTACATGCTGAAGGACTTCATCGGGATCAACGACGCCATCAACTGCTTCGGCGGTGACATGTGGGCGTGCGGCAGCCTGATCATCGGAGCGATTCCCTGGGGCAAGATCGGCAAGATCCCGGCCGTGATCCGGGCGATCGACCGGACGATCGCGGCGATCCAGGCGTGGAAGACCGCAAAACGGGCGGCTGAGGCTGTCCTGGCGGCTGTTCGAGCGGCGGAGACGGCGGCGCTGAACGCCAAGAAGTTGGCGATCGAACGGGCGAAGAAAGCAGCCCAGGCAGCCAAGAAGAAGGCCGCCGACAAGATCAACACGACCAGTAACAAGGCGACGAACGCCACGAAGAAGACCGGAAACCCGGTCCAGAAACAGGCCCAGGCGAAGGGCAACCCGAAGGGATCCTCGGCCGCATCGAGTGGCGCCGGCAAGGGCGGTGCCGGCAAGGGCGACTCGAAGCCCGGCGGTGCGTCGGGTGCCTCCGGCCGCAGTAATGGCGGGGCCAGCGGAGGAGGCGGCGCCGGGAAGTCTGACGGCGGCGAGTCGTGCCTCACCAACAGCTTCGTCCCGGGAACCAAAGTCCTGATGGCCGATGGATCCGCTAAGCCGATCGAGGACGTGAAGCCGGGCGACAAGGTCCAGGTCACTGATCCGGAGACGGGTCGGGTCGAGGTGGAGACGGTCACCGCCGCGATCAAGGGCGATGGTGTCAAGCACCTGGTGAAGGTCACCATCGACACCGACGGTGAGCAGGGATCAGGCACGGCCGAGGTCACGGCGACCGACGGTCACCCGTTCTGGGTGCCGGAGCTGAACGAGTGGGTCGACGCCACCGACCTGCGATCCGGCCAGATGCTGCGGACCAGTGCCGGCACCCTCGTGCAGATCACGGCGGTCGAACGCTGGACCACCCCGTGGGCCACCGTCCACAACCTCACCGTCGCCAACACCCACACGTACTATGTGATCGCCGGCAACACACCAGTGCTCGTCCACAACTGCAATACGACGATCTACCGAGTGCAGACAGACCACCCGGATAGCCAGCGGCTTTCCGTTGATGGGGGTGGCAACGTGTCGATTAATGGTGACGGGATGCTTCATCTGAACATGAGCGGAGATATTGCTCACTCCGAGCAGTTCCGTGGCTCAGGCGGACAGATCGTTGCCTTCGACGTCCCGACGTCGTACGTGAATAGTGTCAGGTCGGCGGCCATTAGCCAGCGCCGTCCCTCGGGGATGAGTCGGCGACAGTGGAATATATTCTCGGCGGGGCGTCCACAGATTGACGACCCTGGGAAGGGTCCGGACTTGTACGGCTTGCCATCGGAAATGTTTCCGGGACTCTTGGGGGCAATAATACCTGGATCTGGGAGGGTCTTATGACTCCGGACAGTGAGCTCGCTCGGACAAAGTCGCGTCCGGAAATAGGGCCATCAGGGCCTTTGGCTGCCTTCTATGTGGAGGTCGCTAGCTGGGATGAATCTGACAGGTTCGCGCAGCGTGTGAGGGAGCTTGTTCGTGCGGGCATTGAGGTGTCGGCTACATGTGACTTCGAAGCGGACGATTTGCCGGAAACGGGTCTTCCAGCCTGGATGAACGAGGCGGGCTTCCTTCAAGAACAGAATGATGCCAAGCTCAGATACTCTTTGCATCGCGGCGATGAGAGCTGGACGATGCAGGATCTCCTCTTTTCGTTTGACCCGCGACAGCGAAGTTGGGAATGGTGGGATATTACCCGGATTGCCGCAAATGTTGTGCAGATTTGGGTGGATTCACGAGGGGAGCCCGTGTTCGCGTGCGACGAGCTGAGGTGGATTTGTTACCTCAGCGGTGCGCGTTCCCTAGTGGGGCCTTTGCTCATGCCATCTGAGGCCTGGAAAAGTATGCCGTCTATCGGTATTGTGCCCGACTCGACCGGGGTGATCTGACGTAGATCCGTGACGGCCCGCAAAGGGCAAGCTCGATTGGCATTGGAGCGGATGAAGGCTGTTGGGCGGGTCGTCACGTGTCGATCCGCCCTTCGCCTCTGTGCGTCGCAGGGCATAGGTGCGCGTGCCGGTTGCTGTCAGGGCTGATGTCAGATACCTAGAACGTATGCGAATGGGTCGATCTAATTGTCGGGCTGGATGCCGAAGTTGCGGCTTCCTCGTTGGCACGGCGCGTAGCGGCGTGGCGTCGATCCCCGGAACCCGTCGCGTGGGTTGACCCGTGATGGGATCGTCACGGCCTTGATCGCTTCGACTGGGAAGCTCGCCTGGTCGCCCTGCTCGTCGCCTGGGCGCGTGCGCGCGGGCCGAAGGCTGTAGCGCGTGCGCGCGGCCCGGCTGGGCCGGGCCGTCTTGATTAGGTGAAGCAGTTTTTAGCCCAGTGGTTCCATCGGTGGCGGGGCTGCTGGGCTATGCCTTGGGGTTGCGGCGCTGCTTCTTCGGTGCCGGCTGGTCGGCGGGCTCGGAAGCTCCGCTGGCAGCGGCTCGTCCGAGGTTGGCTTCGTAGGCGGCGAGGTCGTCGGCGAGGTCGGTGTGTGCTTGTTGGAGGGTGGCGAGTTCTTCGGTGGCTTGCCAGGCGGCGGCGGTGTCCTTGTTCATGAACGCATCGACGATCTTGCCGCTGATGCGGTCGCGTTCGAGCAGGTAGAGGGCGAGGCGCCGGTTGAGTGCCGGGTTGTCGCTGATGACCGGGGTCTGGGTGGTTGCGGCGATGGGGTGGCGGTCGGCGTCGGTGCCGATGCGTTGGGGTGCCTGGGGGTGGACGAAGGTGCCTTTGCCGACGACGGCGTAGGTGAGGCCGCGGTGTTGCAGCTCGCGTAGCGCCCGTTGGGCGGTCATGGAGGCGACGCCGTAGGTGTCGGCCATGCGCCGGGCGGTGGGGAGCACGTCGCCGGGGGCGAGTTTGCCGGTGCGGATCTGGTCGACGATGTCGTCGACGACCCGTTGGAACAGGGCGCGTCGGTCGTCGGCGTCGTGCGGCATGTGCTGATCGTAGTCGTCTTGTCCTGATTGAGCTACACGGGCTACTCAAGATTCCTGGGTCAAACCCCTTGACTAGATCACGATTGTCACGTGAAGCTTAGGAAGCCTAGTAACCACGCCGTTGGGGTGTGGTGGGCGAACGAAGGAGAACGCTCGTGTTGGTACTGCCGATTGACGGTGGTAGGGGACTGCTGGTGCTCGCCGGGGCGACACCGCAGTTCAAGGACAAGGAGAACGGGGTTGCCGCCACGGACCGCGCCACGGGTGCGCCGTTGGTGGAGGTGCCCCTGGCGTTGACGGCCGAGGGCGGAACTCCGCAGGTGTTGCGGGTGTCGGTGCCGCAGCCGTCGGTGCCGAAGGACCTCGCGGTCGGCCAGTGGGTGAAGGCGTCCGGGCTGACGTTGGTGGCGGGGGAGAAGAACGGCCGGCCGTGGCAGATCTTCCGCGCGTCGGCGTTGACGGCGGTGAAGCCTGGATGACGACGATCGATTCGAATCATCTGAGATTGCTCACCCTGCTTCCCGCCGTGCTGCTGGGCGTGGCGGCCATCGTGGTGGTCGTCTGGCTGGCCGCGCACCTGCTGCGGTATCTGCTCACTGACGCCGAGATCCGGCCCGCGATGCGTGTTGGCTGGCGGATCCGGTGGACGTGGCGTCGGACCGCCGTGCGGGTGGGCCTGGTCCAGACCGAACGCGTCCGTCCGCCGTTGTGGTCGTCCCGGCCGCAGACGGTGGTGGTGCGGCGGGAGCTGGTTCCGCCGGTCCGGGTACGGGCGCGACGCTGGGGTGTCGAGGTCGATGCTTCCACGGTCGGCCGGCTCGGCCTGGCCGAATTCCAGAACGCCGCCGGGCATCTCGCCGACGCGTGGCGGGTGCCGCAGGTCCGGGTAGCGCAGGTCCGTCCCGGCATGGTCCGGCTGCGGGCGCTGCTGGTTGACCCGCTGACCCAACCGACCGCCTGGAACGGGCAGACCACCACCGCCGACCACGTGCAGACATGGTCGGCGGGTGTCGACGCCGACAGTCAGCCGGTCACCATCCGCTCGTCCGGGGTGTCCGGGGTGGTGATCGCGGGGCTGGCCGGCTTCGGCAAGACCTCGCTTCTGAACGCCCGGTTCTGTCAACTCGCGCCGAGTCCGGCGGTGCAGTTCGTGTTGATCGACGGCAAGGGCGGCCCGGACTACGACGAGCTGTTACGTCGGGCGTGGCTGTCGGCGAAGGATGACCCGGAGCAGGTCCGTGATCATTTGGCGCGGGTGCATGAGCTGATGACGGGTCGTCAGCGGTGTATCCGGGCGGTGCTCGGGGTGAAGAACGTGTGGCATCTCGGCCCGTCCGCCTCGTGGCCGCTGGTTGTGGTGGTGATCGATGAGGCGCACACGTTTTTCAACGAGTCCAAGGGCACCGACGTCGAGTCGAAGAAGCGCGATGCGGTGTCGCGGCAGACGGCCCGGCTGGTGGAGGAGTTGGTGCGTAAGGGCCGCAACGTCGGTGTCCAGGTGATCCTGGCGACGCAGAAGGCGACCGGGGATGCGATCCCGACGAAGATCCGGGACAACTGCCAGGTCGCGGTCAGTTTCGCGCAGCGCACCAGCGAGGCGGCCACGGCGGTGCTCGGCTCGGACATCACCGGCTTTCCGGATGAGCATCCGCGCCGGTTGCAGGACCCCGCCTACATCGGGGTCGCCTCGATGGTCGCCGAAGGCCGGCCCGGGTTCACCCTCGTCCGCACCCCGTACGTCAGTGACGCCACCGCTGGCCGGATCGCATCGGACACCGCCGCACTGGTGCGTGACCCGCTGCGGCTGCTCGCCGACGCCGCCAGGGCAGAACGTCCCGGCAGCCAGGACAGGGAGGGCGGCGGCTCATTCCGCCAAGAACACCCCGCCGCTCTCCCCGCAAGCAGCCCTCCCACGAGTGGAGAGGAGCTGCGCCGATGATGCCATCCACCCCTCATGGCGACCCCGACACCCTGCTCCGCATCGCCGCCGCTCAGGAGGTGGAGGGACGGGTCGGTGTGTGCCGGCATCCGATCCGGTTGACAGGGCGTGGTCTGCTGGTCGAGGCCGGCACCGGGCGTGTCCTCGCCGACACCGGCGACCGGCAGACGATCATGGTGCGGTGCCGTAACCGGCGTGCCGCGCGGTGTCCGGCGTGTTCGACGTTGTACAAGCTCGACGCCTTCCACCTGATCGCCGCCGGTCTCCGCGATGAGCCCACCACCGTGGCCCGGCCGCGGGTGTTCGTGACGGTGACCGCGCCGTCGTTCGGGCCGGTACACCTCGGCCCCGCCCGGCACGGTGTCCTGCGTCCCTGCCACCCCGATCGGTCCGTATGCGGTCGGTGGCACCTGCCGGACGATCCGCTGATCGGCACCCCCCTCGAACCGGACGGCTACGACTATCCGGGGCAGGTGCTGTTCAACGCCCAGGCCGGAATGCTGTGGGCGCGGTTCACCACCGAGGCACGCCGCACGCTCGCGGCTGTGGCGGGTCTGTCCCGGCGCGAGGCTGCCCGGCAGGTGCGGATGGCCTTCGCCAAGGTCGCCGAGTTCCAGGCGCGGGGAGTGGTCCACTTCCACGCGATTGTCAGGCTCGACGGGCCGGACGGCCTGCCCACCCCGCCGCCGACCTGGGCCACAATCCCCGTCCTGGAAACCGCGATCCGCCGGGCGGTCCCCGTCGTCGCCGTCGCCACGCCAGCGGTCGTTGGCGGGCGTGTGCTGCGGTGGGGTCGGCAGGTCGATATCCAGCCCCTTCCCGCAGGGGATGTGGTGGTGGCCCGGTACGTGGCGAAGTACGCCACGAAGACCGCCGAGGCCGTCGGCGTCGACGTGCCACCGCTGTTCTGCCGCGCATGCCGAGGCGACGGCTTGCGCCCCGCCGATGGGGCTCGCCGTTGGTGTCGGGTCTGTTCGGGCACCGGCCGGCGTCCCGGCGTCAGCCTCGACCGGCTTCCCGCGCACGGCCGCGTGTTGGTGGAGACCTGCTGGCGGCTTGGTGGACTGCCCGAACTGCGAGGGCTGCGGCTGCGCCGGTGGGCGCACCAGCTCGGCTACCGGGGCCACGTCACC
The DNA here is from genome assembly GCF_040654415.1 of Micromonospora sp. NPDC050695. Lineage (NCBI taxonomy): Bacteria > Bacillati > Actinomycetota > Actinomycetes > Micromonosporales > Micromonosporaceae > Micromonospora > Micromonospora sp. NPDC050695. Next base: position 85,399 of record NZ_JBFAHZ010000003.1, on the reverse strand, counting down.
AGCAAGTCACTGGCCTACTCGACCACCTTCGCCGCGCTACGTGGTGAGCGGCGCCGGTGGCGGCTGACCCGCCACGCCGAGGCTGTCGGTGTCGACCCGAGCACCGACCTGCTCACCGTTGGGGACTGGCGCTACACCGGCCAGCTCGGGGAGGGCATGTGAGCAGTCCTGATCTATTGACGGTCACCGACGTGATGGCCCGGCTGCAAGTCGGCCGGCACACCGTCTACGACCTCATCCGCTCCCGCCGGCTGCATTCGGTCCGCATCGGCCGTTGCCGCCGCATTCCCGCCCGGTCCCTGGCCGGCTACCTCGACTCACTGACCAAGGAGGCCGATCATGGCCGGTAGAAAGGCCAACGGCGAAGGCACGATCTTTCAGCGCGCCGACGGCCGATGGTGCGGCGCCGGCTACGTCCTCGCCGCCGACGGCACCCGTAAGCGCATCTACGTCTACGGCACCACCCGCCGCCAGGCGGCCGACAAGCTCGCCGAGAAGCTGGCCGACTCGAACCGGGGCCTGGTCGTAGCCGCAGACCCGAACCTCACCGTCGGCGAGTACCTGACCGCGTGGCTGACCGGCGTCGCCCGGCACCGGCTCCGCGCCACCACGTACGTCACGTACGAGTCCCTGGTCCGCCGGTTCCTGATCCCCGGCCTCGGCGCACGCAAACTCGGCACGCTCACGGTCCGGGATGTGCGGACCTTCCTCGACCGGCTTCCGAGCGTGTGCCAGTGCTGCGCGCAGGGCTGGGACGCCAGACGGAACCCGACGCATCCGGTCAAGGCCCGTCGGCCGCGCTGCTGCGCGATCGGCAGCTGCTGCAACAAGCACATCCGCCCGGCGACAGTCCGCTACATCCGGGCAGTCCTCTCGGCTGCGCTCGCGGACGGCGTCCGCGAAGACCTTCTCGGCCGCAACGTCGCCAGCTCGGTACGGCTACCCACCCCGCGCAGCGACTTCCAACCGTTCACCGCCGGCGAGGCACGCCGCTACCTGCTCGCCGCCGCCTACCACCGCCACGGGCCCCTGTTCGAACTGGCCCTCCGCACCGGACTACGGCGAGGCGAACTGCTCGGCCTGCAATGGGACGACATCGACCTCGACACCGGACACCTGTACGTACGGCGCACCCTGGCCCGCACCCGAGGCGGCCCGACGTTCCAGCCGGTCAAGACCCACCGCTCCGCGCGGCGCATCGTCCTGCCCCGCGACTGCGTCACCGCACTCAAGCGCTACCAAAGGCGGCAGGACATCGACCGGCGCGAGGCCGCCGACGAGTGGACCGAAACCGGGCTCGTGTTCGCCAACAGCACGGGCGGGCCGATGGACCCGGCCGCAGTGCACCGCCACCACCAGGCCATCTGCGAACTCGCCGACGTCCGCTACATCCGCTTCCACGACCTGAGACACACCTGCGCCACGCTGCTGCTGGAACAGGGCGTGGACCTGGTGACGATCAAGGACCTGCTCGGTCACGCGCAGATCCATACCACCGCCGACATCTACTCTCACGTCCGGCTACGCCTGCAACGCCACGCCGTCGAATCCATGGACCAGGCGCTGCAACCCGATCAGCCCGACGACGACTCCGACACCACCTCCGACGACTGAACCCGACCAACCGAGAACGCGCCCCGCCGGGATCACCGCCCCGGCGGGGCGCTCTCGCTACTGTGGCGGCCGTCGGATGGCTCGTAGGGCCAGGTGAAGAACCGGCGATACAGCGTCCCCGACGTGGTGGCCGGCATGTCCACGCACGCCTCGACGAAGAACCGCGACAGGTAGAGCATCAGCGACACCCGCGCCCCGGCGAACTCCGCCAACAACTGGCGCTTGCGCGACGGGCACGGCCACGCCAGCCCACACCCCGCACAGCTCCACGCCGGGCGAACCGGCACGTGCATCGACATCGCTGCTCATCCCTCCGGAGACGTGTGGTCTACGGTGGGAGGGCCGGGCACGCACCCGGGTATGAAGACTGCCGATCTTCGTAACCGGTCCCGGCCCTCCCGGAACAGCACCAGCCAGGTCCGGACTCGATGCACGTCCCCGCTGGGCCTGCCACCAGGATCAGCGGAAAGAGATGACCATGGAACCACCGCAGAGTCTTCCCCCGTCTACACCCGACACCGCCGACCTCGGCGCGAAGCTGCGGGCCGCCCGTGAGGCCGCCGGTCACAGTCTTGCCGGCATGGCCGCGCTCACCCACTTCAGCAAGCCCTACCTCGGCCTCGTCGAAACCGGCCGCCGCCCTGCCACCCCCGACGTCGTCGAACGCTACGAACACGCCCTCGGCGTGCCGATCGGTACCCCACACGACCCGGTCCGGCTTACCCACGAATGGCTCATCGGCGACCCACCCGTCCCCGCGCAGCTACGCGCCGGCCGTCGTATCGGCACCGGGCTCATCAGGGCGCTGGAATCCCGGGTGATCGAACTTCGGCACCTGGACGACACCGTCGGCAGCCGCACCCTGCTCCCCGTCATCCGCACCGAACTCGACCAGGCCGAGCACCTCGCCCGCACCGCCTCTTACACCGATGCCTCCGGTAAACGGCTGTACACCGTGATCGGTGAACTGGCCCAACTCGCCGGCTGGGTCGCCAGCGACGCCGGCCGCTACCCCGACGCCCAACGCCTCTACATGTCCGGCGTCACCGCCGCCGACGTAGCCGGCGACCGGGCACTCGGCGCGCAACTGCTGTCCAGCCTCGCCTACCAGATCACCAACGTCGGCAAACGTGAAGACGCGCTGCTCATCGCCCGGTCCGCCGTCACCGGCGCCCCCGATGCCAGTCCACTCGTACGCGCGCTGCTGCTGGAACGCCTCGCCTGGGCCGCCGCCCGAGCCCGCGACACCGACACCACCCGCCGTGCCCTCGACGCCGTCGACGACGCGTACGACCAGCGTTCCGGCAACGTCGCCGAGCCCGAATGGGTCTACTGGCTCAACCGGACCGAGATCGATGTCATGGCCGCCCGCTGCCTCATCGAACTCGGCCAACCCGCCACCGCCGAACCCCTGCTGACGCGAGCACTCGCCACCTACAACCGCGACCACGCCCGCGAGGTCGCTCTCTACCAAACCTGGCTCGCCGAAGGCCACGCTCGTGCAGGCGAGTTCGACGCCGCTCGCGCCGTCCTGCGCCGCATCGACAGCACCGCCATCGACGCCGGGTCCGCACGCCTCCACCGCCGCATCGCCGCCGTCGATCGCCTCATCGACCGCCGCGCACAGAAGAAGCCCGCCAACAGCACCAGACGACCGACCGAGTAGACGCCCCGGCCGACGGCTCGCTCAGCCCGACGTGCGCCCACGTTGCTGTCACGACTGCGGTCAAAATCGTCGACAATCGATTAACTGTCGACGGGAGGTTGAGCGAAAGCCCAGCTCCCTGCCAAGATCGACACCATGACGTCGCCGCAGCCGCCGTAACAACGCCACACGTACTATGTGATCGCCGGCAACACACCGGTACTCGTACACAACTGCGGTGGCGACACTCCTGCGCCGTACATGGCGGGCAAGCCACTCGGGCCGGAGCGGCCGGACGCTAATCCGCTTCAGGGCACACGGTACACGGAGAAGGTTCAGGAGCAGATCAAGAGTGGCGATGATCATGCGTTCCCTGCGTCAATTGACACCTTGCCAACGATGCGGGATACGTCGATGGTCAAGGGGGGTGACGGGATTTCACGTCTGCATGTAAAGCTTCCCGGCTCCGTGAATGGTTCGAGGGGTACGTTCCATTGGATTGTTGAGTCTGATGGTTCGATTAACCATCGATTCTTTGATCGGAGGATGAAGTAACCATGGTCAGCGAAGTTCAGTCCAACATGCTCAGTTTGCTGCCTCCTGACCTGGCTGAACTTGCCTTTGATCTCAGTGCGGTCGCTGGATCGAAAGAGTACTGCTTTCCCCTCTCCGCAGCTCCTGCAGTGCTCAAAATACTTCTGGTGAACGGTGTGGCTCTGCTTGGCGGAGACCTTTGGGAGTTTAAAAATGGCGAGTACTACCCGTCAGGTGAGAACTGGTACACGGAGTCTGTGGAAGGGGAGCTGGCAGAGATTCGTGAGGCGCGAGTTGGAGCGACCGCAAGACAATTCTTTGCCCGCTATGCGAATGCGGGCGACAGGCGAGTCACGTTCGTCGTGAAGTCCAACCCGGCGGCCTCCTGATGCTTAAAGTCGGAGTAACTGGATAGGTGTCTCTGTTTGGGCAGGTAGGAACGGTTGAGGAGACGATCAGGTGGTGGTGGGGATCCAGGGGTTGCCGGTGGCGGCTTGGATCAGGGCGTCGAGGGTGTTGATGCCTTGTCTGGTCGCGGTGGCGGTGTAGCTGCGGATCGCGGCGAAGTGCTGCGCGCCGGTGAGGGTGCGCATGCTCCCGGATACTTTGATCCGCAGTTTCGGCATCCGGATGGTCTGCTCCGCCGCATTGTTGTCGAACGGCACGGCAGGGTTGGTGACGGACCGCAGGTAGTCGGCTCGCCGCTCGCGTAGCCGCAGGAACAGGTTGTGGTGTTTGCGTTCCAGCGGGGTGGTCCGGGCGGTGGTCGCTTCAGCGCCGAGGATCACGGCGGAACGCAGCAGGTGTAGCGGTTCGGCGATCACCCTCTGGTCGGGTTCGCGGTCCTCGGCGCGAGCGGCGCACACGAGCCGCCACAAGCTGGTCAGGGCGGTGATGGCCTGCTGGGAGAGGTCGGCGACCTGCCCGGTGGCGGTGTCAGTGACATACACCAACTCCCGCAGCACGTGGGCGTTGCACAGGGCGTGGGTGGCGGCGGTGTAGGTGTCGTACGGCGCCCACGCGTCGTGCACCGCGACGCCGGTGAACCGGGGCAGCACGTCGGCGTCGTTCATCGCCTCGGTGCCCCGTCGAGGGTGCACGCTGAGCAGCACATCCGTGGCGGTGGAGGCGGAGTGCAGCCATGCCAACTTCCCGGCGGTACGCAAGCCGGTCTCGTCGAAGTGGGCCACCGGCGCGGCTGCGACCCGGTCGCCGATAACCGGCAACACCTTGTCGATGATCCCGAGGGCGGTGCGTTTGACCCAGCACGCCACCGTGGTGGCGGCGACCGGAACGCCGAACAGGTCGGACAGCGCCTCAGCGGTGCGACTGACCGACAGGAACTGCCCGTGCAGCAGGTACACCCCGATCGCGGCCAGCCGCGGCCCGTAGGCCACCGGTGCGGTCGCCTGCGCCGGCGCTGTGCCGGTGGTGCGCTGTCCGCAGGGGCAGGCCACCGTGACGATCTGATGCTCGGTCACCACGATCTTCGGGTCCGGGATGTCGAACACCTGCCGGCGGGCCACCCGCACCGGTAAGGCGCCGGTCAGACCGGCACCACACCCCCCACAGGCGGCCGGAACATGCCGGACGATCACATCAGGGTCGGCGACCTGTTCCAGCGTCGTCCCCGGCTGCCCGGCCGGACGGCCCGGACCCCGACCCGATCTTCCCCGCAGCGACTTCGGCGCCGGCTTGGCCAGCCCATCCGACGACGGCGGCTTCGACGAGTTCGACGACGACTGCTTCAACCGGGCCTCAAGCTCAGCGACCCGGCCCAGCACCTGCTCCAGCCGAGCGGTCAAATCCGCGACCACGCCCCCACCGCGAACAGCCTCGTCCCCGGCGCCGCCGCCATCGTCACCGACGACCACGGTCGCGTGCTGTTGCAACGGCGCACCGACTCCGGCAACTGGTCCCTACCCGGCGGCGCCATGGACATCGGCGAAACCCTTCAACAGTGCGCCGTCCGCGAGGTCAAAGAGGAGACCGGCCTCGACATCGAGATCACCGGCCTGCTCGGCATCTACACCGACCCCGCGCACGTCATCGCGTACGCCGACGGTGAGGTCCGGCAGGAGTTCACCGTGACCTACCTCGCCCGAGTCACCGGCGGCACGCTGACCGTCAGCGACGAGTCCACCGAGGTCCGCTTCATCCAGCCCACCGACTTCGCCCACATCCCCATCTACGACACCGTCCGACTCCGCCTCCACCACCACGCCGAGCACCGCGACACCCCCTACCTCGGATAACGCCACCCATCGATGCCCTGACCACTGAAGGGCGTGGACGTCTCCCCAGGTTGCCGGCACCGTCGCCGTCAACACCGATAGATTTCGATGCAGCGAGTTGGTGCCACACGCGAAAGGTCAGGTGAAACGCCATGAACGCGTAAGTCACACTGCGTGACGGGGTGAAAATCCCACACGTACTATGTGCTCGCCGGCGATGCGCCGGTGCTCGTACACAACTGCAACGACGCAGCGAAGCACAGCGTGGATAACCTTGCGGACTCGCTAGGCGACGATGTGGTATTCCGTTACACGACCGAAGGTGATCACGCCAAAATTATGGCCGGCGGTGTGGTAACTGCGAACGCAAAGGGCGTCACATACTTTACAAGGGAGATGCTTAGCTTTAAGGAAACGAGCAACGCGCTCTTCATGGGAAGGGGTGGGGACCGAGGAACTCACCTGATCGCGTTCAGGTTGCCCGCTGGGACTAAACTGGCGCCTGGCTCACAACCCAACGAGCTCGTGCACGCGGGGTCGTTCAGGTTCAAACTCGATGACGTGGTTTTCCATGGCCCGAATCCATTCGGATGATGAGGAAGTATGTTCGAGATCGACAACGTCGACGAGCTTTACGCACTTCAGAAGGGTTTGATGGAGATCCGCTTCAATGCGGCCGATGTGGATTGGGCGGTGAAAGGTAGCCCGTTCCTGAGTCGCGTACATGAGCGGCTAGTTGAGACGATCATTGCGCATCACGAAGCAATCGGGGAGTCGCGGAAGGCGCAAGGTTGGCGTGATTGGCGTCGCTTCGAAGCGCGAGCAATGGAACGCCCTGCCGTACGCGATTACCTGGCTGAAATGTGGGGTGAGTTACCTACGCCGGAAGTCAAGAGAGAGGCTGTGGTCGATCAAATGCGCCCGTTCGTCTTCTCGGATGAGAACGTAACGGAAATGATCGCCGAAATTGAAGCAGAGTGGCGCAAGCGGGCGGCTCTTTGATTTCCAAACGTTCGACCCTGATTCTTCGTGGGTCTGGCGTCGATCGATGACCAGCGAGCTTGCATCGTTGTTGGTGGATGTATCGGCTCTGTTGGGTGTGGTTGTGGGCCGGCTGTCGCGCCGGTGGCGTGGTCTCCTGGGGTTCCTCCTGGTCGTTGGGGCGGTGGTGTGGGTGGTCAGGTGGCGGGCATGGGCATCCGACGGATGATCTCGATCGCGGTGGCCAGGTCGGTGGCCCAGGGCCAGGTTCGGGGTAGGCGTAGCCACCGGTAGCGGCGGGCTCGGACCAGGCGTGCGGGGGTCTGGAAGATCCGGTAACGCAGTGTTTTGGGCTCGGCTTTGGCCAGGGCGCTGGTCAGCGCGTAGAGGCGCATCCACGCGGTGAGGTCCACGGCGATGGTGACGGCGGCGCAGCAGGCCTTGTTGACCTGCCATTGTTTGGACGGCAGATGCCCGAGGCCGGTGTCCTTGGTGGTGCGTACGTCGTCTTCGACGCGGGCGTGTACGCGGTGACGGGTGTCGGCGCGCTGCACGGACAGGCCGTCCGGGCCGTGGGCGCCGGTGTTGGTGACGAACGCCGAGTACCGGTAGCCGCAGGTGTCGAACAGGGTGGCCTGTTCGTGGTCGAACAGCTTGCGCCGGCGCACGATGACCCGCATCGTCTTCGGCCGTTTCAGGCCGGTCAGCCGCTCGCGGAGCAGGTCGGTGATCTCGGTGACCTGAAGGCCGTCGATGACCTCGCCGGTGGTGTTGGACAGGCACGGGACCCACCAGTCGTCGGGCCGGCGGTTGCATGCCGCCCGGACGTGTTCGTCGACGTCGAACCCGATCGAGTACGCCACTCGACGCCCGCCGGTCTGGTCGAGGCTGTGCAGCCAGTCGATGAGCGTGTGTGAGGCGCCGGCCCCGTCGGAGGTGATCAGCAGGTCGTCGCGTCGGTTGGCGGGTATCTGCGCGATGGCCTGGCGCAGTACCTCGATCAGATCGGCGGCGGTGTTCGCCCCGGCGTTGCCGGGGCGGGGCATCAGGGCGGCCAGTTCACCGGTGTTGTCGATCCACACACCGAGGCTGTGGAACCCGAACGTCTTCTTGAACGTCGCCTCGGCGTGTTCCTTGCGGGAATGGGCCACGGTGATGGTGCCATCCACCCGCAGCACGATCGTGTCGCCCATGCTCAGGCCACCGGCGTAGGTCGCCTCCGGCACGCCAGCCGGTAGCAGGCTCCACAGATGCGCGCGCCTTCGCCCGCGCGGCGTCGATGCGGTGCAGAGCGCTGTCGCTGATCTCACCCAGCGCGCGCAGGGCGGTGGTGTCCGAGGCCACGAGCCCGAACAACGCGGCCTGGGCCCGTAGCGCCTCGATGTCGTACACGTCTGTCCCGCCAGCGGCGATCGAACACGCGATGTCAGTCAGGACCCGGCCCCGGTCATGGACCGGATCGAATCCCGGCCTGGCCAGCACGGTGGAGATGCCCGCCGTCAGGCCGGTGCGGTCGGCGAGCATGCGGAGGCCCGCCACCCCGACCATCGCCACCACCCCGTCACCGTCGGCGGTGACACGCAGGTCCTTCGACCATCCAGTAAGCTCACGCACGTCGGAAGTGCCTCCTCGCAAGAGATCCTGGCAGATGTCGCAATCACCATTTTCCCTTGCCTGGCAGGCACTTCCGCGTTTCCGGGCCTCACGAAACCGTTACAAGATCACGACCCCGTGAATATCCAGGGTTGAGCCAGTCGGATCTTGGCGTACTGATTGAGCTATGCAATGGCGGCGATGTCGCCGTCGTCGAAGTAGATGGCTTGGTGCAGACGTCCGCCGAGGGCGTCGGCGTAGCGGGCGACGACATCTTGGCCGGAGATCTTGCCCTGTTCGATCTGGGACACGCGGCCCTTCGTGACGCCCATGCGGTCGGCCACCTGCTGCTGCGTCAGACCCCGCGCGCGGCGTACCTCGGCGAGACGGTGTCCGACCACGGTGGCGAGAAGTTCCTGCTTGCCTTCCTCGACGGCCTGTTCGCCGCCGGCGCGCTCGACGTGGGCGGCGCGGATGTCGCTCCAGCGGGCGTAGCTGCTCATGGCTGTCGGCCCTCCTCCTCGGCGCGTTCCTTCAGGTAGATCTCGTAGCGTTGCTCGGCCAGGGGGATCGCTTCGGTGTACCACTGCTGCCATCGTCCTGCCTTGTCTCCGGCGACAAGCAGGATGCTGGAGCGCCATGGGTCGAAAGCGAACAGGATGCGTACGGTGCCGGGGCGCAGCTCTTTGAGGTTGGCGATCGACGAGCCGTGGATCGTGTCGACCAGCGGCCGGCCGAGCCCGGGGCCAGCTTCAGCGAGCAAATCGATGGCTTGCACGACGCGGGCGTGAATGAGTGGATCGAGGCCGTCCATCCACTCCTGTACCTCGTTGACGAGGTAGATCTCCCACTCGCCAGCAGCCACCAGCGGAGTATAGCATCCGCTATACCGGGGGCGTTGGTGCGAGCTCGATCCATCGACGTGGGAGGGCCGGACGGACCTGGGCCGCCTGTGGCGGTCTCTCCAGGTTGCCGTCATCGTCGCCGTCAACACCGATAGATTTCGATGCGGCGAGTAGGCGCCACCCACGAAAGGTCAGGTGAAACGCCATAAACACGTAAGTCACACTGCGTGACGGGGTGAAAATCCCACACGTACTATGTGCTCGCCGGCAACACTCCGGTCTGCGGGAGGAAGATCAGCCGCCGGTCGGTGAGGACGGCGAACTGTTTCTTGGTCTGCGACAGCGCGTGGCCCACCGCCCCGGCGCCGGCCGTGATCAGTCCCTGCGAGCGACCGTCCCGAGTCGACCCGCCGAGTAACTCCCGACCATCGCCCGGGTCGCGGTGACCGGCTGTTCCCCGGGCTGCAGGATCGACGCCACCGGCTCGAACGCGCGCGACTGAAGTTTCTGGTTCATGTGGTCCCCTCCGTGTTTGACCATGAACACCGCTGGTGCTCGCGGAGCAGGACACGCTGGGCCATCCGTCGATCAGACGCACGATCATGACGATCGGTCATGCTCGGCGTCGGGTCACCCGCGGCGACGGGCCAGCCCGCAGGGGCCGTCGTGGGCGTCGGGCCGCCGGCAACGGTCCGCGCCGTCGAGCTGGGCGTCGCAGAACACTCGGGTACGCAGAAACTGCGCGTCCTCCTCGCTGAGCGTGGTTTCACCGAAGTCGACGACGGCGAGGTGACCGAGCGAGTCGCGCAGCGCCACGGCCAGCGCCGTGACCTCGTCGAGACTGGTCAGAGTGGTCGGCAGGTGGATGATCCAGCGGGGCTCGGTTGCGACGCTCATGGCAGGACCACCGTTCCTCCGCCCACCAACGTCTGGATCTGCCCGTCGGTCAGGCCGCGTTCGTGGAGGACGCGGCGGCCCCAGCGGTGCAGCCGGCACGGGTGCCGAGCGTCGTCCTTGCGGCAGCGCTCGCCGTCCGGTCGCTGCACGGGGGCGTGCACGCTGACCGCCCGTAGCGCGAACACGACGTCCTCTTTGGTCACGTAGGGCGGTAGCGGCAGCTCGTCGGTCGTCTCCATGGCCGTCCTTCGGTCGGGGTGTTCGGGGGAGGTGGTCATCAACGAGCGTCATTCTGATGCTGGCCTGGCGCAATCTTTCGGGGCAGAATGCGGACCAAGGGATGAGGTGTCTTACGCGACGACAGTCAGGGAGATGACGTGGACGACTCCGGCAGCACAGTTCCACGGAGGCAGCTCGGCAGATACCTGAGAGAGCTTCGCGAAAACGCGTACGTGACAGTCACCGCGGCGGCCAAGGAATTGGAGTGGTCGGCACCCCGGATCTGGCGGTACGAGACCGGGCAGGTCTCCATGCACCCGAACGATGTGGCGGCCATGTGCCGCGTCTACGGCGCGTCCCCGGAGACGATCGAGACGATGCGGGCGCTGGCCCGGGAGACCAAGGCGCACGGCTGGTGGCACAGCTACGGCGAGGCGATCAAGGACTGGTTCAAGCTGTACGTCGGCCTGGAAGCCGCCGCCACGAGGATTCGGAAGTACGAAGCCGATCTCATCCCGGGCTTGTTGCAGACGGTCGAGTACATGACCGAGCTGATCGCCACCGACCAGCCGCAGTTGGGCGAGTCGGAGCGTCAGGCGAAGGTCGACGTGCGGCTTCGCCGCCAGCGCCTGCTGGCTCGGGCGGTGCCCAGGGCTCCACGCCTCGACGTCATCCTGAGCGAGGCGGTGCTGCGCCGCCCACTGCGCGATCGTGCGGCGATGGCCCGGCAGTTGGAGTCGCTTGTGGTGTCGTCGCGGCAGCACAACATCGGCATCCGGGTGCTGCCGTTCGATGCGGGGCTGGTCCGCTGGGCGCAGGCCGGCACCTTCACGATGCTCGACTTCCCGTCCGACGTGCGCGAGCCGGAGCCGACGACCATCTACATGGACGGGCCGTGCGGCGCGGTCTACCTTGACAAGACCCACGAGATCGAGATCTACGAAGACGCGTGGCGCTCCCTCGGCGAGCGGGCGCTCAGCGCCGACGAGTCCCGCGAGTCGATCGCGGCCATGGCGAAGGAGATGACCGATGGTGCGTGACGGAGTCTGGCGTACGTCGACCCGGTCCGGCAGTGAGGGCGACTGCGTCGAGGTGGCGGGGTTCGCCGAGACGGTCGGCGTACGCGACAGCAAGGACCGGCAGGGGCCGGCGCTGACCTTCACCGAGTCGGCCTGGTCCGACTTCGTCGTGGCGACCCGTGCAAGGCAGTTCACCACCCGCCGCTGAGGTCCCGCGATGTCCGGGGAGCGTCTGCCGTGACCGATCACCATGCCTATCTGAACATCCGCTCCCGCTGCGGAGCCACCTTCGATCTTTCGGTCAGGTTGCCCGACCAGGTCTTCCGTGAAATCGGCGACGAGTCGCTGTTCTGTGAGTTCGACAGGGTCCTCACCCCGGAGTTCTGGCCGGCGCTCTCTGCGATGGCCCGTTGGCATGGCGACGAGCACGTCGAGCTGCTGGTCCTTGAGCCGGATTGCGATGGGTACTACCTCTCGGAGTACCAGTCCTACCCAGCTCTATCGTTGTCCGTCGAGGCCGGCGAGGACGACTACTGGGCGCTGATTTGGTCACGAGGCTGCCAGAGACATCTTCGGTTCGATCGCGATTTCGGCGAACGTCGTTGCGGTGACCGGGCCTTCCCGCAGATGGGGATGCTGGGGTGAGCGGGATCCTGAAGTGGCGGTCTTCCGGGGGTTTCCCACCTCGGCGGTGCGCGGCGAATGGCAGGAGCAGTTCGGGCCCATGCTGGACGCATCCGGCGCGCTGCAGGAGTACCTCCTGCGGGCGTTTCCCGGTTGGACCGTCCCGGACGTGTGGGCCGCAACCCTTGCCGCCAATTACGGCGACGGGGTCGTGCCACCCCGGCTCGTTGATCAGGATCAGTGCGGTTGACCGTGAGTCACTTGGGTTGTCGGACTGGGTGTGCGATGACGCGTTCTGAGGGCTGCGGTGGCTAGGCTGAGCTGAGCAGAATGTCCCGCTGAGGGGGTGAGCCCGGATGGCCCAGGCAGCGTTCGCACCGGAGCCGGCGCCGCAGCACACCGAGCCGTCGTTCGACGTGCTGCGGTGGCACGACGAGCCGTGGACCGCGCAGCTCGCCCTCGACCTGTTGCCGGAGACCAACGGCCCCAAGGTTGAGGTCCTGAGCGGAAGCGTGATCGTGACACCACCCGCGGGAATCGATCATCAGTCGGTCGAGCGGGAGCTGCCATATGTGCTGCACCGTGCTGCGCGGAAGGCCGGATTCTGGGTCTATCCGGAGATCAACGTCCTCTCCGGGGATGATCTCTTCATTCCGGACATCGCTGTGCTGCGCAAATCAGGTGGTGGCCGTACGACGGTTCCCATCGCCGAGGCGGTGCTGCTGGGGGAGATCGTGTCCCCCGGAAATCGACGCAAGGACGTGATCGATCGACCCCGGGAGTACGCCGCCGCCGGTGTGCCGTTCTTCCTGCGGGTGGACCTGCGCAACCGGGTGCCGACCATCGCCCTGTTCGAGTTGGTCGACGGGGAGTACCGGCCGTTGGCCGCCGCTGCGGCAGGGAGCATCTTCGCGATGCGGGAGCCGTTCGAGTTCGCCATCGACCCGGCAGAACTACTGGACGAGGAGGGGCCGACGGATGTAGCCGCGACCGACTCGGCCGGTGGCACTTCTTGATCGACACGGTTTCGGCGATGTGGGGGTGTCCGAGAGCTGGGGATACCCCGACATCGGCGATCTGGAGTTGATCAGCGCCGCGAGCGCGGAGGGCGACGGCTGAGGCTCCCAGCGGGCGTTCAGCGGCGGTGGGGAAGAATAGCCGCGTGACTTCCCCCCGCGACCTTGTTCTGCTCGGGTCCACCGGTTCGATCGGCACGCAGGCCGTCGACATCGTCCGGCGTAACCCGGACCGGTTCCGGGTGGTCGCCGTGGGTGCGGGCGGCGGCAACGTCGAGCTGCTCGCCGCGCAGGCCCTGGAGTTGGGCGTCGAGGTGGTCGGGGTGGCCAAGGCGTCCGCCGCGCAGGACCTCCAGCTCGCGTTCTATGCCGAGGCGAGTCGGCGTGGGTGGGCCACCGGCGACTTCAAGCTCCCCAAGATCGTGGCCGGGCCGGACGCGATGACCGAGCTGGCCCAGTGGCCGTGCGACGTCGTGCTCAACGGGGTGGTCGGCTCGCTGGGCCTCGCTCCTACGCTGGCCGCACTGCGTGGTGGTCGTACTCTCGCCCTGGCCAACAAGGAGTCGCTCGTGGCCGGCGGCCCGCTGGTGAAGGCCGCGGTGACGCGGCCGGGGCAGATCGTGCCGGTCGACTCGGAGCATTCGGCGCTGGCCCAGTGCCTGCGGTCCGGGTCGCGCGGCGAGGTGCGGCGGCTGGTCGTCACGGCCAGCGGCGGGCCGTTCCGGGGTCGGCGGTGCGACGAGTTGACGCAGGTCACACCCGAGCAGGCGCTCGCCCACCCGACGTGGAACATGGGACCGGTCGTCACGATCAACTCGGCGACGATGGTCAACAAGGCGTTGGAGGTGATCGAGGCGCACGAGTTGTTCGACGTGCCCTACGCCGACATCACCGTCATGGTGCACCCGCAATCGGTGATCCACTCGATGGTCGAGTTCGTCGACGGGTCGACGATCGCGCAGGCCAGCCCACCGGACATGCGGCTGCCGATCGCCCTGGGCATCGGCTGGCCGGACCGGGTGCCCGAAGCCGCCTCCGCCGTCGACTGGACGGCCGCGCACACCTGGGAATTCGCGCCGCTGGACGACCAGGCGTTCCCGGCCGTGGCGCTGGCCAAGGCCGCCGGGGAGGCCGGGCGCTGCCGCCCGGCGATCTACAACGCGGCGAACGAGGAGTGCGTGGCAGCGTTCGTGGCCGGCCGGCTGCCGTTCCTGGGGATCGTCGACACCCTGGAGCGGGTGTTGGAGGACGCTCCGGACTTCGCCGAACCAGGTACCGTCGAGGACGTGCTCGCGGCCGAGTCGTGGGCGCGCGCGCACGCCCAGGAGATCATCGCGGGTTCGGTGGAAGGAGCTTGATGGCTAACCTGCTCGGGGTGGCGCTCTTCGCCCTGGCCATTCTCGTCTCGGTGAGCCTGCACGAGGCCGGTCACATGCTGACCGCCAAGGCATTCGGGATGAAGGTCACCAAATACTTCGTCGGCTTCGGCCCGACCCTGTGGTCGTTCAAGCGGGGTGAGACCGAGTACGGCATCAAGGGCATTCCGCTCGGCGGCTTCTGCAAGATCGTCGGGATGACCGCGCAGGACGACGACGTCGACCCGGCCGACGAGCCGCGCGCGATGTGGCGCTACCCGGTCTGGAAGCGGACGATCGTCATGTCCGCAGGCTCGATCACCCACTTCGCGCTGGCGCTGATCGCCATCTGGATCGCCGCCGTCTCCCTGGGCCTGCCCAACCAGAACTTCCCCACCACCGACGCGGAGATCCGCCAGGAGCCGGCGGTGATCGCGCTGTCCGACTGCGTGATCCCCGACAGCGCACCCCGGGCCTGCGCCCCCGGCGACGCCGCCAGCCCCGCCGCCCAGGCGCAACTGCGCGACGGCGACCGGATCACCTCGGTCAACGGCACGCCGATCAACAACTACGGCGAGTTGCTCGTCGCCCTGCGCGCGCTCAAGCCGGGCGACACCGCGAAGCTCGACTACGTCCGCGACGGGCAGCCGGGCACGACCAGCACGGTCCTCGCGCAGACCCAGCGGCCGCCGCTCGACGACCCGAAGGGTACCGTCGCTCCCGTGGCCGCGCTCGGCGTCGGCCTCGTGCCCACCACGCCCACCCGCGTGACGTACGGGCCGGTCGCCGCGTTCGGCGCCACCGCCGACTTCACCAAGGAGTTGGCCGTCGGCACCGTCCAGGCGTTGCAGCGGCTCCCGCAGAAGGTCCCCGCCCTGTGGACCGCCATCACCGGCGGCGAACGTGACGTGGACACCCCGATCAGCGTCGTCGGCGCCAGCCGGCTCGGCGGCGAGGCGTTCGCCAACAAGGCGTGGCTGCTGTTCGTGACGCTGTTCATCTCACTGAACTTCTTCATCGGCGTGTTCAACCTGCTGCCGCTGCTCCCACTCGACGGCGGCCACATCGCCATCGCCTGGTTCGAACGGGCGCGCTCCTGGCTGTACGCGAAGATCGGCCGCGCCGACCCCGGGCGGGTCGACTACCTCAAACTGATGCCCTTCACGTACGTGGTGATCCTGATCGGTGGCGTGTTCACGTTGCTGACCATCACCGCGGACGTCGTCAACCCGATCACGCTCTTCCCAAGGTGAGTGCTGAAGTGACCGCAATCAGTCTCGGTATGCCGGCCGTACCGCCCCCGCCGCTCGCTCCCCGCCGCGCCAGCCGCCAGATCATGGTCGGCTCGGTGCCGGTCGGTGGCGGTGCGCCGGTGTCCGTGCAGTCGATGACCACCACCCTCACCTCCGACGTCAACGCCACGCTCCAGCAGATCGCCGAGCTGACCGCGTCCGGCTGCCAGATCGTCCGGGTGGCGGTGCCGTCCCAGGACGACGTCGAGGCCCTGCCGGCGATCGCCAAGAAGTCGCAGATCCCGGTCATCGCCGACATCCACTTCCAGCCCAAGTACGTCTTCGCCGCCATCGACGCCGGCTGCGCGGCCGTCCGGGTCAACCCGGGCAACATCCGCCAGTTCGACGACAAGGTCAAGGAGATCGCTCGTGCCGCCGGGGCGGCGGGGGTGCCGATCCGCATCGGCGTCAACGCCGGCTCCCTGGACAAGCGGCTGCTGTCCAAGTACGGCAAGGCGACCGCCGAGGCGCTCGTCGAGTCGGCGCTGTGGGAGTGCTCGCTGTTCGAGGAGCACGGCTTCCGCGACATCAAGATCTCGGTCAAGCACAACGACCCCGTCGTGATGATCCGCGCGTACCGGCAGCTCGCCGAACAGTGCGACTACCCGCTGCACCTGGGCGTCACCGAGGCCGGCCCGGCCTTCCAGGGCACCATCAAGTCGGCGGTCGCCTTCGGCGCCCTGCTCGCCGAGGGCATCGGCGACACCATCCGGGTGTCGCTGTCCGCCCCGCCGGTCGAGGAGATCAAGGTCGGCAACCAGATCCTGGAGTCGCTGGGTCTGCGCGAGCGCGGCCTGGAGATCGTCTCCTGCCCGTCCTGCGGGCGCGCCCAGGTGGACGTGTACAAGCTCGCCGAGGAGGTCACCGCCGGCCTGGAAGGGCTGCCGGTGCCGCTGCGGGTCGCCGTCATGGGCTGCGTCGTCAACGGTCCGGGTGAGGCCCGCGAGGCCGACCTCGGCGTCGCCTCGGGCAACGGCAAGGGCCAGATCTTCGTCAAGGGGCAGGTCGTCAGGACGGTGCCCGAGGCGCAGATCGTGGAGACGCTCATCGAAGAGGCGCTGCGGATCGCCGACGAGATGGGCGCCGAGCTTCCCGAGGAGCTGCGCGGGCTGGTCACCGGCCCGACGGTCACCGTGCACTGATTTTCCTTGTGGAAAAGCGGCCGTTCCCCGCACGGGGAACGGCCGCTTTTCTGTGCGCTGTGCTCGTGTGGCGCTGGCGCGCGTCACTCGGATTCGGCGAGGATCGCATACAGCTTGCGGCGGGTTTCGTCGAGCACCTGGGCGGCCCGCTCACGCTGGTCGTCGGTGCCGTTCATCATCACCTGCCGCAGGGCGTTCATCGCCTGCGCGCCGGAGTCGCGGATGTCGTGCCAGCTGCTCACCGTGCCCTGGGCGGCACAAGCCGTACCTGGGTGGATCGCGCTGGGAGTGCTGTTCCTCCCGCTCGGTGCCCTGGTGCCCCCGGTTGTCGGGTGGGCCGGCCGGACCCGTTCGACCAGCCCGGCCACCGAGCCGCTGACCGTCTGAGGCCGGGCTCGCCACTCGGCCGGCGAGGTGGGGGGTGGATCTGGCAGGCTGGTAGTCGTGCTGACGGTGCCGGTACGGCAACTGGGGGAATCGGAGCGCCGCGCGGTCGAGCGCCTGCTCGATCGTGACCCGTTCGCGGGCGCGCAGGTCGCCGAGCGCATCGCCGCGCGCGGGCTGTCCTGGTGGCGGGCCGAAGGGCGGATCCTGGGGTACGGCGCCCGGCGCAACCTCGAATCGCTGTGCTGGCTCGGCGGCAACCTGACGCCGGTGCTCGCCAGCGACGCCGCCGTGTCCGCCTTCGCCGATCTGCTCGCCGGGGAGGAGCGGCTCTGCTCCTCCATCGTCGGCCGAGCGGACGCCGTCCTCGGCCTCTGGGACCGGCTCTCCGGCACGTGGGGCCCGGCCCGCGACGTCCGCCCCAACCAGCCGCTCCTGGCCACCGACACCCTGCCGGCCGTACCGGCCGATCCAGAGGTACGCCGCGTCCGCTCCGGCGAGGTCGACCGACTGTTTCCGGCAGCCGTCGCCATGTACACCGAGGAGGTCGGCGTCTCCCCGCTGGCCGAGGACGCCGGTCGTAGCTACCGCCGCCGGGTCAACGACCTGGTCCGCGCCGGCCGCGCGTACGCCCGGTTCGTCGACGGCAAGGTCGTGTTCAAGGCCGAGTTGGCCGTCGTGACCAAACGGACCGCCCAGGTCCAGGGCGTGTGGGTCGCGCCGGAGTGGCGGGGTCGCGGCATCGCCGCCGGTGCGATGGCCGCAGTGGTACGCGACGCGCTGCTCCGGGTCGCCCCCACGGTCAGCCTGTACGTCAACGACTTCAACCTTCCGGCCCGCCGGGTGTACGAGCGCTGCGGCTTCCAACCGGTCGGCACCCTCGCCACCGTCCTCTTCTGAGCGGGGGCTTCTGCCCACGGCGTTCCTTGTGGTCGCGGGCCTGTCTTCGATCCACGATTCACGTCTGGGTATGACGAAGGCCGGCACTCTGTCGAGTGCCGGCCTTCGGTGTGTCAGCTGTTCCAGTGCTGGTTGACCAGGTCGGTGGCCTGCTGTTCCCACTGGGCGTAGGCGTCCGGGTAGGCCGACACCTGCACGGTCTGCGCGGCGTCGGTCAGCGCCATGTCCTGCCAACCGTCGACCTGCTTGAGGCCCTTGAGGAACGCCGTCGTCGAGTAGCCGGGGTCGGTGATCTGCTCCGGCGTGCCCCAACCGGAGCTCGGGCGCTGCTGGAACAGGCCCAACGAGTCGTGGTCGTTCATATCGCCGAGGTGGCCGAGGTTCTCCAGCTTCGACTCCTGCAAGCTCGTCGCGATCGAGATCACCGCGGCGCGTTCGGGCAGGCCGGCCTTCTTCGTCGCGGCGATGATCGCCTTGACGTTCGCGGTCTGCTCACCGTTGAGGTCGATGTGCGACTGCTCGCCCTGCGGCTTCGGCGCACCAGTCTGCACCGCCACCGCGACGGGCTTGGCGTCGACCGGGTTGGCGTGGGCGGCGATCGGACCGGCGAACACACCACCGGCGAACGCGAGACCCGCAACGGACAGCACACTCTTACGGAAGATCGTGGTCATGGGGGTAGCTCCTTCGGGGGTAGGAACACCCACACCGCCAAGGGGGAAAACGGCGGGCAGGGTGTGAGCACCTCGTCCGGCGCTGCACAAACACACGGGAGAAAGTCTGCGGACCCGCGAGCCGGGGGCTCGCGGCGCCGGTGTCGGCGGCCTACCAAGCGCGGGGGCTCGGGGCGCCGGGACCGGATGCAACGACCGGCGGGCCGGGGGTCATTCCCGGGGGCGGACCCATCCAGCGGCGCCCGCATCACGGCGGCGCCTGGTCGCTGGCCGGGTCTGCAACGACCGGACCGGGCCGGGCATTCCAACCCCGCGTCGGGGTCGAGCCGGCGGCGGTGGTCCTGCGATCGTCAGGGTGTGTAACGACCCCCGGCCCGGCATGATTCCGCCGCCGGGGTGCACCCGGTCACAGCGCAGAAGGCCCCGAGACGGACAGAGCCCCCATCCGGCACGGCAGGCGCGGCCGGGTCACAGCAACAAACCCCCACGGCCGGACAAACCGCCGACCCCACGCGACCAGCCACGGCCCATGTGAGCCGTGCGGGCGGTGATCCACTCGGATTCCATGAAGGCGGGGCGTCCAGGGCTGGTTGATGCCCCGATATGGCGATCTTTTGGTGATCACGCCTCGCACCTACGCTGGGTCATGTTTGCCTCGACCAGGCCGACCTGACCGCGCTGCGCAAGCGGATGACCGCGATGGCCGCCACGGCGCGGCAGATCGCGGACGCGGCGCCGCACCTGGCCGACGACGTGGCCGCCGCGCGCGGCAAGGTCGACGAACTGGCCGCCGGGCTGGGCACCCTCGCCGACGGCAGCGCCGAGTTGCGACCACCGTGGACGACTAGACGATTCGTGGCCGGTCCGAACAGGGCTTGCTCGGCATCGTGCGAAGGGTTGCGCAGACCTGACCGGAAGCCCTGCTCAGGGCGGGTAAATCGGTTGAGTCGACGGGGGTGTTGCCGGCACGCTGGGTGTTCCGCCACCCACGTCCGGAGGACCTCCGATGCGCCTGCTCCGTGATCTGTGGGGCACCTCGCCACGCCGCCTGACGGTCGTGGCCATCCTGATCGTCCTCGGCGCCGCGGGTCAGGCGGGCGCGTCGGCGCTGGCCGGCCCGGTGCTGCTGCACCGCTCGACCGGCTTCTTCACGGTGCTGGCGGTGGCGCTGGTCGCCGTGGTGCTCAGCGACCTCGCGGTCAGCCTGCTGATGGCCAGCCTGACGGCGGACTGGTCCGCCGACGTCCGACGGCGGCTGTGCCAGGTGGCTCTCGGGCAGGACCTGCCCACCCTGGAGACCACCCCGGTCGGCGAGATGCTGGACCGCATCGACGGCGACGTCTACCAGGTGGCCTCGTCGGTGCGCAACGAGGGCACCCGGCTGGCCCAGGGGCTCTGCGTGGGCCTGCTGTCGATGGTGGTCACGCTGGCGGTCTGGTGGCCGGCCGGGCTCGCCATGCTGGCGCTCACCGTGGCGCTCGCCGTCGGCCTGCGCCGGCCGACCGCGCGGATCGCCCCGGCCCGGATGGCCGAGGAGGAGGCGTGGTCGGACCTGGCCGCGGTGATGGAGGAGGCCGTCCACGGGCAGGACGACGTGCGGACCAGCCTGGCCCGGCCGTACGTCTTGCGGCTGTACGCCCGACGGGCCGCGGCCGTGCTCTCCCGCGGCCGGCGGGTGTGGGTGATGTCGGCCCGGGTGAACGCGACAGCCGCGGCGACGATCCGGGGCGGGATCGCCGCGGTGGTGCTCGGCGGAGCGTGGGCACTGGCCACCGGCCAGATCGACGCCGCCCGGCTGACCGCCGTCTGGCTGCTCGCCCTGGCCTTCGGCGCCACGGTCGAGCACCTGAGCCGGATGGTGCCGGAGTTGCAGTACGCGCTGGGTGCCTGGGCCCGGGTGCAACTGCTCCAGGATGCCCGGCAGGAGCCGGCGGGCGGGGTCAGTCCCACCGACGGTGACCTGCGCATTCGTGACCTGACCTTCGGTTACCAGGTCGGCGACTCCGAGGGCGCTCGGGGGCCGGCGCTCCGCGGGGTCAGCCTCACCTTCACCCGTGGTCGCTCGTACGCGTTGATCGGTCGGACCGGTTCCGGGAAGTCGACCCTGGCGAAGGTGCTCACCCGGGCCGTGGACGTGCCACCGGGGGCGGTCTTCCTCGGCGACACCGACCTGTGCGACCTCGACGTCGAGGAGTTGCGCCGGTGGGTGGCCGTGGTGCCGCAACGCACCGAGATCCTCGCCGGAACGCTGGCCGAGAACGTGGCGCTCTTCGACCCGGCGCTGCTCGATGCCGCCGCTCGTGCCCTCGACGAGCTGGGCCTGACCGGCTGGATCGCCGAGCTGCCCGACGGCCTGGGGACCCGGCTGGGCGAGGGCGGCCACGTCCTCTCGGCGGGGCAGGAGCAGCTCGTGGCGTTCGCCCGGATCCTGGTCCGCGACCCGCACGTGGTGATCCTCGACGAGGCCACGGCACGGCTCGACCCGGTCACCGAGGCGCGGGTGCAGCGGGCCACCGAGCGGCTGCTGCGCGACCGGATCGGCGTCGTCATCGCACACCGGCTCTCCTCGGTGCGCCGCTGCGACGAGGTGGTGGTGTTGGCCGACGGCGCGGTGGTGGAGGCCGGCCCGCTGGAGGCGTCGACCCGCTTCGCCGAGCTGTTGGCGACCAGCCACGCCGCCGCGTACGTCGGTGCCGGGCCGGCGGGGCGCACCGCCACCGATCTGCTCCCCGCCCCCGGCGAGGCCTGGCCGGACCTGCCGTTGCCGGCCGACCCGGCGCCGACGGGGCCATGGCCGGACCAGTCCGCCGAACGGCCGGACGGCGCGGGAGACCGTCCCGTCGCGCCGGCGCGGGCCGACCCGCCGCCGCTGCCGCCCGACCCCAGGGCCCGGACGCTGCGGGAGATCGTGCGGCTGTGCGGCAACGACCCCCGGTACGGGCTGGCGGCGGTCGCGATGTTCCTGCTGATCACCCTGCTCGGGCTGGACGGCCCGGTGCTGCCCTGGCTCTGGGCCGACCTGGTCGACGGCGTCGGCGGGCCGTACCTGCCGGCGCTGGGGATCGTCGCCGGGCTGCTGGTCACCCTGCCGGTGCCGTACTACACCCACATCTGGTTCCCCCAGTGGTGGGTGGGTCAGATGCTGCGGATCAGCCTGCGCCTGGTGCACGGGCAGACCGGGCCGCGTCGGGTCAGCCGACACACCCCGGCCGAGGTGGTGGCGCAGGGCGGTGACACCGAGCGGGTGGTCCAGCTCGCCGACAACGTGCTGGACCAGATGGTCGCCGTGGTCCTGGTGGTGGCCATGACGCTGGTCTCCGGCAGCTTCGTACCGGCGTTGTTCTTCGCCGGCACGATGGTGGTCTCCGGGCTGGCCGCGACGCTCTTCGGGCCAAAGCTGGAGCGCTCGGCGCGGGCCACCGTCGCGGCCCGGGCCGCCTTCGCCACGGCGCTGGTCTCGACGCTGTCGGCGGCACGGTCGGTGAAGCTGGCCGGGGCGACCGGGTCGGTGCTGCGTCACCTGGCCAACCTGGACGCGCTGCGCAGTGACCGGCAGCGCCGGGAGATCAGCGTGCAGGTGTGGTCCCGCTCCACCCCGTCGCTGGCCAGTGGCCTGTTGCCGATCGCGGCGTGGGCGCTCTATCTGGCCGGTGACCTCTCCGCCGGCGCGGTCCTGGTGGCTGTCGCCACCCTGTCGGCGGCCCGCTGGATCGCCTGGACCACCGCGTCGCTGATCTCCCAGCTGCCCTCGGCGCGCGTGTGGACCCGGCGGACGGTGGCGATGACCGGGGTGAGCGCGTACTCGGCGGCCGTGCCGGACGTGGACCTGGTCGCCGGGACGGCACCCGCGCCGACGTCGCCGCCCCGCCACCCGCTGCGCCGGCTGGAGCTGCGTGGCTTCGGGGTGGTGCACTCCGACGGCGTGCTGGCCGTGCGCGACGTCGACCTGACCGTGTCGCGCGGGCAGTTGGTGCTGGTCGTCGGGCCGGTCGGCTCCGGAAAGTCGTCCCTGCTGCGGGCGTTGGCCGGGATCGTGCACCACACCGGGGAGCTGTCGTGGAACGGTGACCCGGTCACCGAGCCCGAGCTGTTCCTGCGACCCAACCAGGTCGGCTACGTCGGTCAGTTGCCCCGGGTGCTCTCCGGCACGGTGGCCGACAACGTCACGCTCGGCCACCAGGTGGACGCCGCCGCGGCGATCTCCACCGCCCAGCTCGACCATGACCTGGCCGCCGCGGGCGGCGGGTTGGGTCTGCTCATCGGGCACAAGGGCACCCGGCTCTCCGGCGGTCAGCTTCAGCGGCTGGCGTTGGCACGGGCGTTGGCGCCGCGTACCGAACTGCTGGTCGCGGACGACGTGTCGTCGGCGCTGGACGTCACCACCGAGCTGGCGCTGTGGGAGGCGCTGCGCGAGCACGGGGTGACCGTCGTCGGCTCGACCGCGAAGCGGGCCGCGCTGGTCCGCGCCGACCACGTGGTGGTGCTGCTCGGCGGCACGGTGGCGGCCCAGGGGTCGTGGCGCGACCTGGAGGGCGACTGGTCGCACCTCGCCGGCTGACGTCGGTCGGGCGGCCGCCGAGCACGGCGGCGGCCACCCGACCGGCGGGGTTCAGGCGGCGCGGGCGTACTGGGCGGGCCCGCTGTACGCGACGCCGAGCTTCGCGGCGGCGCGGCGGGGCCAGTACGGGTCACGCAGCAGCTCCCGACCGAGCAGCACCAGGTCGGCGTCGCCACTGGCGATGATCTGCTCGGCGTGCTCCGGCTCCACGATGAGGCCCACCGCGCCGGTCGGCACACCGGCCTCGCGGCGGATCTGGGCGGCCAGCGGCACCTGGTAGCCGGGGCTGAGGGCGATCCGCTGGTGCGGGCTCACGCCACCGGTGGAGGTGTCGACGAGATCCACGCCGACACCGGCCAGCTCACTGGCGAGCACGACGCTGTCCTCGATCGTCCAGCCGCCCTCGACCCAGTCGGTGGCGGAGATCCGGGTGAGCACCGGCACGTCCTCGCCGACCACGGCACGCACCGCGCGGGCCACGTCCAGGGTGAGTTTCATCCGACCGGCCCGGTCACCGCCGTACTCGTCGGTGCGCTTGTTGGTCAGCGGCGAGAGGAACTCGTTGAGCAGGTAGCCGTGCGCGGCGTGGACTTCCACGGCGGCGAACCCGGCGTCGAGAGCGCGTTCCGCGGCGGCGGCGAACGCGTCCACGACGCCGGCGATGCCCGCCGCGTCGAGGGCGGTGGGCACCCGGTAGGTGGCGTTGTACGGCTCCGGGCTCGGCGCGACCGGCGTCCAGCCGCCCTCCGAGTCCGGTACGCCACCGTCGGCCGGCGCCCACGGCCGGTAGGTGGACGCCTTGAACCCGGCGTGCGCGAGCTGGACGGCCGGCACCGCGCCATGTGCGGCGACGAAGGCGGTGACGGGTCGCCACGCGTCCACGTGCGCGCCGGACCACAGCCCGGTGTCCTGGGGGCTGATCCGCCCCTCGGGGAGTACGGCGGTGGCCTCGGTCAGCACCAGCCCGGCTCCGCCCACGGCGCGGGTGCCGAGGTGGATCAGGTGCCAGTCGGTGGGCAGGCCGTCGGGGCCGGCCGAGTACTGGCACATGGGCGCCATGGCGATCCGGTTGGGCAGGGTGACCCCGCGCAGGGCGAGTGGTGTGAACAGGGAGCTCATGTCGTCATCCTCTCGATACGGCGTCGGACCCCCCGAACGAGGGGTCCGACGCGGTAAGAACGGGTCAGGCGGGGACGGGGTTCAGTTCCGGCCGGATGTCGGCGGCGGCTGGCTCCGGCTCGGTGCGGTCCCGATGGCGCAGCCGGACGTATCCAATGGTCTGATCCGGGCGGGGTGGGAGCGTTACGCCCGACAGATGCCGCTGGCCTGCAGTCGGAGATCGACATACAGGCGAACGGTGAGGCCCCAGACATTGGTCATCGGTGACCGACGTTACCCCGGCACGCCTCCATCGCAACGAGTGTCAGCCGTGAGGCTCCTTACAGACCGTCCCGCTGGCGGGTCAGCGCCAACGCGGTGGCGGTGGTCAGGCCCCAGAGCACCACGAGCCCGAGGACCAGCCGCTCCACCATGCCCACCAGGGCGCCCCGGCCGACGACGAGCATGGCCAGCCCGACCGTGGCGCAGAGCGGCAACGTCAGCGCGACCGTGCCGCCGGACACCCGCCGTACCACCGGGCCGACCGGCCCGGACACGGTGAGCGCGACCATGGCGAAGACCACCACCGCGGTCGCCGCGATGCTCGCGCCGCCGTGCACGAGGTCGGCCACCGTGGTCCGCTCGAACGGCGGCAACGGACAACCGGCCGAGCAGGTCACCGCCCCCGACACGGCCGTGAGAACGGCACCGCTGGCGAGCAGAGCCGGCGCCGCCCGCACACCGGGAGGCAGCGCCGCGGCGACCAACAGCAACGCGGCGGCCAGGGCGAGAACCCCGATCCGGTACGTCACGGCGTGCGCGCTGCCGGCGATACCGGCCTCACTGACGTACCCCGTGAGCCCTGGACCGGGACCGGCGACCAGCGCGACCGTCACCGCGGCCGCGCCGGCCAGCGTGCATCCGGCGGCGGCGGCCGACGCGGCGACCCGGCGCCCGACATCCGCCCGGATGCCCGGCGTGCTCGCGGTGCCGGCCCGGGCCCGCTCAGCCACGCCCGTGCGGCGTCGTCCAGCCGGACTCGTCGGGCCCCAGCGGCACGATCCCACTCGGGTTGATCTCGTGGTGGGTGCCGTAGTAGTGCCGCTTGATGTGGTCGAAGTCCACGGTCTCCCCGAAACCCGGCGTCTGGAACAGGTCCCGGGCGTACGCCCAGAGCACCGGCATCTCGGTCAGCTTGGAGCGGTTGCACTTGAAGTGCCCGTGGTACGCGGCGTCGAAGCGGACCAGCGTGGTGAACAGCCGCACGTCGGCCTCGGTGATCGCGTCGCCCATCAGGTAGCGCTGCCCGTCGAGCCGGTCGGAGAGCAGGTCGAGCCGGGCGAAGAGCGCCCGGAACGCCTCGTCGTACGCCTCCTGGGAGGTGGCGAACCCGCATCGGTAGACGCCGTTGTTGACGTCGGCGTGGATGTCGGTCATCAGCGCGTCCATCTCCGGGCGCAGCTCGACCGGGTACAGGTCCGGTGCGTCGGGCGCGTGCAGCCGCCGCCACTCGGTGGAGAAGTCGAGGGTGAGCTGCGGGTAGTCGTTGGTGACCACCCGCCCGGTCAGGGTGTCGACCAGCGCCGGCACGGTCACCCGGCCGGTGTAGTCCGGGTCGGTGGCCAGGTACGCCTCGGAGAGGAAGCCGACGCCGAGGACCGGGTCGAAGCCGTCCGGGTCGAGGGCGAACGCCCAGCCCCGCTCGTCGCGGATCGGGTCGACGGTGCCCAGCGAGATCGCGTCGTCCAGCCCGAGCAGACCGCGCACGATCCTCGCCCGGTGCGCCCACGGGCAGGCACGGCACCAGATCAGCCGGTACCAGCCGGCCTCCAGGGGCCAGCGGTCCTGCTCGTCCGGGCCGCCACCGGGCGGGGAGGTCGAATCGGCGGTGACCCGACCGGTGAACCGGTTGGGCTGGCGGACGAACGCTCCGCCGCCACTGGTCTCTGCGCTGAACTGGGCCCGGGCCATGCCGTCAACCTATCCGCTGCCGGCGCGGATATCCTGGCGGCCGGCAGCCCCCCGCGACCCGGTGGGTGTGCCCCACCCCCGCCGTCTGCACCCCCGAAGGACTCGCGATGACCGTGGCATACCTGGTGGCCGGTGTCCGTACCCCGATCGGCCGGTACGCCGGCGCGTTGGCCGGAGTCCGCCCCGACGACCTGGCCGCACACGTGATCCGCGAGCTGGTCGAGCGCCATCCGTCGGTGGACTGGGCCCGGGTGGACGACGTGGTGCTGGGCTGCGCCAACCAGGCCGGCGAGGACAACCGCAACGTGGCCCGGATGGCGGCCCTGCTGGCCGGCCTGCCCGAGGAGGTGCCGGGCAGCACGGTCAACCGGCTCTGCGGCTCCGGCCTGGACGCCCTCGCCACCGCCGCGCGGTCCATCGTCGCCGGGGACGCCGAGCTGGTCGTCGCGGGTGGCGTGGAGAGCATGAGCCGGGCGCCGTTCGTCATGCCGAAGGCGACGTCGGCGTACTCCCGCTCGGCCGAGGTGTACGACACCACGCTGGGCTGGCGGCTGGTCAACCCGCTGATGCGCGACGGCTGGGGGGTCGACTCGATGCCGGAGACGGCGGAGAACGTGGCCGCCGAGTACGGCGTGAGTCGCGCCGAGCAGGACGCGTTCGCGTACCGCTCGCAGCAGCGCGCGGCCAAGGCGCAGGCCGACGGCCGGTTCGCCGAGGAGATCGTGGCGGTGACCGTGCCGGCCGGGCGCGGGGAGACCCGGCTGGTCGAGGTCGACGAGCACCCCCGGGAGACCACGCTAGCGAAGCTGGCGGCGCTGCCCACCCCGTTCCGTGCCGGCGGCACGGTGACCGCCGGGAACTCCTCGGGTGTCAACGACGGCGCGGTCGCGTTGCTGGTGGCCAGCGAGGCGGCGGTGGCCCGGTACGAACTCACTCCGCTGGCCCGTATCGGGGGCGCGGCGGCGGCCGGTGTGCCGCCCCGGATCATGGGAATCGGTCCCGTCCCGGCCACCCGCAAGCTACTCGACCGGGCCGGTGTGCAGCTGGGGGCGGTGGACGTGGTGGAGCTGAACGAGGCGTTCGCCGCGCAGTCCGTGGCGGTGCTGCGCGAGTTGGGGCTGCCCGTCGACGCCGAGCACGTCAACCCGAACGGCGGCGCCATCGCGTTGGGGCACCCGTTGGGCGCCAGCGGTGCCCGGCTGGCGTTGACCGCCGCGCTGGAGTTGCGGCGGCGCGGTGGGCGTCGGGCCCTGGCCACCATGTGCATCGGTGTCGGGCAGGGCATCTCGCTGCTGCTGGAGTCCGCCGGCTGAGTGCGGAAACAGCGCGAAGGGATCTCCCGAACGCTGGAGTCGGCGGCCTAGAGTGGTCCACACCACACCACTCGACCCGCGGGTCCGCCGGTGGTCGCACACGCCCGTCGACGCCGGTGCCGCCCGTGCCGCGGCGATGAACTGGGGAGCACAGATGCCGGACGGACTGCCGACCGAGATCGATCTGACCAGGCCGAGCGCGGCCCGGGTGTACGACTATTTCCTGGGCGGGGCGCACAACTTCGAGATCGACCGGCAGTTGGCCGAGCAGATCGCCAGCATGACCCCGAACCTCGCCGCGACCATGCGCTCCGGCCGCGAGTTCCTGCGCCGGGCCGTCCGGGTGCTGCTCGACGCCGGCATCGACCAGTTCCTCGACATCGGCTCCGGAATTCCCACCGTGGGCAACGTGCACGAGGTGGCCCAGGCGGCGAACCCCAAGGCCCGGGTGGTGTACGTCGACATCGACCCGGTGGCCGTCGCGCACAGCCGCGAACTGCTCGCCGGCAACGACCTGACCGGTGTGATCCACGCCGACCTGCGGGAGCCGGAGCGGATCCTCGCCGAGACCCGCCAGCTCGGGCTGATCGACTTCAGCCGGCCGATGGGCATCCTGCTGGCCGGGGTGGTGCACTTCGTGCCGGACGCCGACCACCCCGATGCGATCCTGGCCACCCTGCGGGCCGCCGCCGCGCCGGGGAGTTTCCTGGTCATCTCGCACTCCACCTTCGAGGACCAGCCGCAGGAGATGCTGGACGCCCAGCGGCTCTCCGCGCGTACCGACACCGAGATCGCCCTGCGCTCGCGTGCCCAGGTCACCGGCTTCTTCGGCGACTGGACCGTCCTCGAACCGGGTGTCGTGCACATGCCGCTCTGGCGTCCGGACTCACCGTCCGACGTGGACGAGCACCCGGAGCGGTTCGGCGCCTTCGGGGGCGTCGCCCGGTACGACCAGCCCGCCGGCTGATCCCGTGGCCGCCGTCGGGGATCCCATCGGTGCCGACGTCGGCCGGGGCGGCGCCGAGGGCTACGCCGCCGACTGGGCCCGTGCGGTGCGCCGGCTCGGTTTCGTGCCGCTGAGCGCGGCCGAGACCGAGCGGCTGCTGCTGGCGCACACCGTCCGGTTGGCGCAGGCGGTGCGCACGGAGCCGTTCACCGCCCGCCCCGCGGAGGAGGTCGGTCGCGCCCTGGTGGAGGCCCATCTCACCGAGCCTCGGGCACTGGAATGGTCGTTGCGTGCCCTCGGCACGGACTTCCCCCGCCGGGTGCTGGCGGCCGACGGGTGGCCGGCGGACCTGACCGAGCGGATCGCGGCCGTACAGGGTGGGCTGGCCGCCGGGTACGCCCGGGCGCTGCGGGACCGCACCTTCGCCCAGCAGGAACGGATCGCCCGGTCGGCCTGGCAGGCGCGCGACGAGGTCGAGCAGGCGCTGCGGGACAGCGAGGCACGGTTCCGGGCGGTGTTCACCGGCGCGGCGATCGGGATCGGCATCGCCGGGGTGGACGGTCAGATCATCGACGTCAACCAGGCGTTCGCCGACATGCTGGGCTACTCGATCGAGGAACTGTGCCGGATCAACGTGGCGGCGTTGTTCCACGCCGACGACGCCGCCGGCATGTGGGAGCTGTATCAGCAACTCATCGAGGGCAAACAGGACGCGGCCCGGGTGGAGAAGCGCTACCACCGCAAGGACGGCAGCGTGGTCTGGACGGACCTGGCCGTCTCGCTGATCCGGCACGACGACGGCCGGCCCCGGTTCACCGTTGCCATGATCGAGGACATCACCGAGCGGTACGAACTCCAGCAGCGGCTGCGGTTCCAGGCCCTGCACGACCCGCTGACCGGGCTGCCCAACCGGACGCTGTTCTTCGAGACGTTGGGCCGGGTCCTCGACGCCGCCGCGGCGGCGGACCGCCGCGTCGGGGTGTGCTTCCTCGACCTGGACGGGTTCAAGGCGATCAACGACAGCCTCGGCCACGACCTCGGCGACCGGCTGCTGGTGATGATCGGCCGGCGGCTGGCCGAGTGTGTGGCCGACCACGGCCACCTGGTCGCCCGGATGGGCGGCGACGAGTTCGTGATCCTGGTCGACGGCGGTGAGGACGCGGTGGCCGTGGCGAAGACGGCCCTCGCTGCCGTCGCCGCCCCGGTGCACGTCGGTGACCAGCAGTTGGCGGTCTCGGCCAGCGTGGGCACCGTGGAGTGCCCGGTCGCGGAGACCAGCGCCTCGGAGTTGATGAAGGCCGCCGACACGACGCTGTACTGGGCCAAGGCGGCGGGTCGGGGCCGGTGGGCGGTCTACGACCCGGAGCGCAGCGCACGGGACATGGCCCGGGCGGCGCTGGTCGCCGGGCTGCCGGCGGCCCTGGAGCGGGGCGAGTTCGTGCTGCACTACCAGCCGATCGTGTCGCTGCTGGAGGGCCGCATGCTCGCGGTGGAGGCGCTGGTCCGGTGGAAGCACCCCGAGCTGGGCCTGATCGGGCCGGACCGGTTCATCGGCCTCGCCGAGGAGACCGGCCTGATCGTCGGGCTCGGCGAGTGGGTGCTGCGCACCGCGTGCCGCGACGCCGAACGGTGGTGGCGGGAGTTCCCCGACGCCCGACTGGTGGTCAGCGTCAACCTGGCGGCCCGGCAGGCCGACGACCCCGCGATCGTGGACACCGTGGCCGACGCGCTGGCCACCAGCGGGTTGCCCGAGGAACTGCTGCAACTGGAGCTGACCGAGAGCGCCGTGATGGGCAGCGCCGGTGAGCCGCTGCGCAGCCTGCACCGGCTCGCCGACCTGGGCGTCCGACTGGCGGTGGACGACTTCGGCACCGGCTACTCCAACCTGGCGTACCTGCGGCGGCTGCCGATCCACTGCCTGAAGCTGGCCGGCCCGTTCGTCGAGGGCATCCGCGCCGACGGTACGGATGTGGCGGCCGATCACCGCGACGAGCGGATCGTCGACGCGTTGGTGCGGTTGGCCCACGCCCTGGAGCTGTGGGTCACCGCCGAGGCGGTGGAGACCGGGGTGCAGGCCGAGCGGCTACGGGCGCTGCGGTGCGACACCGGGCAGGGCCGGTATTTCGGCGCGCCGTCGCCGGCCGAGACGATCACCGCCCGGCTGCGTGGCGGGGCGGCGTGATGGGTGCGCGCGGGGGATCGTTGCGTCCGGGACGGTCCCGATGGTGGCGACGAAAGGCGACGGCGTGAGCCTGAACGACTCGCAGACGGTGGTGACCGTGGTGGCCGCGTTGGCCATCCTGGCCGGGCTGGCCGGCGTGGTGGTGCCCGGCCTGCCGGCGCTGCCGCTGTGCTGGGGCGGGGTGCTCGTCTGGGCGATCTTCGGCGGCGCCGGCCCGGGTGGGTGGGTGGTGTTCGCCGCCGCGACGCTGGTCGCCGCCGGCGGCACGGTGGTCAAGTACGCCTGGCCCGGTCGCAACCTGAAGCGCACCGGCGTGCCCACGTCGACGCTGCTCGCCGGCGCGGTGCTCGGCATCGTCGGGTTCTTCGTGATCCCGGTGGTGGGGCTGCTGCTCGGCTTCGTCGTCGGGGTGTGGGCGGCGGAGCGGCTGCGCCTGGGCAGCAACCAGTTGGCCTGGCCGTCCACGGTGCAGGCGCTCAAGGCCGCCGGCCTGTCCATGCTTGTCGAGTTCACCGCCGGCCTGCTGATCGCCGCCGCCTGGGTGACCGGCCTCCTCCTGCTCTGACCTCCCGCGAGCCCTTCCTCCGCTGATCAAGAGGTTTGCGTCAGAATTCGCGCCCCGCGTGACGCGAACCTCTTGATCACCGCGGAGATGGGGGCGCGGGGCACCGGCCCGTGAGAGAGGAAGGTGTGCCCCGCGCCGCCGCGGTCCGGGCGGTCCGAGTGCCCGGGTAGGCCCGTCGCGAACGGGCTGGTCACAGGCTCAAGGATGGGGCCGGCGGGCGCGCGCGGCAACGCAATTAGCCCGGCGGCGGTGAGATTCCCACCCGCACCGTATTGACCGCCCTTGATCGGCGGGACGACACTTTGCGCACTCGTACGCGGAATCCCTCAGGGAGGTGTGCAGTGGCCACGACGCCCGTGCCGACCGCCGAGCAGCCGATGGACGACGATGCCCGACGGCTCGCCGAACTCGGCTACAAGCAGGAGCTGCGCCGCAAGTGGAGCGGCTTCTCCAACTTCGCCATCTCGTTCTCGATCATTTCGATCCTGGCCGGCTGTTTCACCACCTTCGGGCAGGCGTGGAACAACGGTGGACCGGTCGCCATCTCCTGGGGCTGGCCGCTGATCTCGCTGTTCATCTTGATCATCGGCTTCTGCATGGCGGAGCTGGTGTCGGCGTACCCCACCGCGGGCGGGATCTACTGGTGGGCGGCGACCATGGGTCGGCCGGTGCACGGCTGGTTCACCGGCTGGCTCAACCTGATCGGCCTGGTCGCGGTCACCGCCTCGGTCGACTACGGGTGCGCGACGTTTCTCAACCTCACCCTGTCGGCGCTGTTCGACGGCTGGGCGGGGACGCTACGCCAGGCCTTCCTGCTCTTCGTGATCATCCTGGTGCTGCACGGTCTGATCAACATCTTCGGGCACCGGATCATCGACGTACTCCAGAATGTCTCGGTCTGGTGGCACGTGGCCGGCGCGGCCGTCGTGGTGGCCATCCTGGTCTTCGTCCCGGACAACCACCAGAGCTTCCAGTTCGTGTTCACCGAGCGGTTCAACAACTCCGGCTTCGGTGATGGCGACGTCGGCGGGCTGACGTTCTGGTTCTACGTGCTGCCGCTGGGCTTCCTGCTGACCCAGTACACGATCACCGGCTTCGACGCCTGCGCGCACGTCTCCGAGGAGACCCGGGGCGCCTCGCAGGCCGCCGCCCGAGGGCTCTGGCAGTCGATCTTCTACTCGGCGGTCGGCGGCTGGATCCTGCTGCTGGCGTTCCTGTTCGCGGCCACCGACGTCGAGGCGGTCAACGCGGCCGGCGGCTTCTCCGGTGCCATCTTCGAGTCCGCGCTCACCCCGGTCTTCTTCAAGATCGTCATCATCATCTCCACCATCGGGCAGTTCTTCTGCGGAATGAGCTGCGTGACCTCGATGAGCCGGATGGCGTACGCGTTCAGCCGCGACCGGGCGGTCCCCGGCTGGCGGTTGTGGTCCTCGGTCGACCGCAACGGCACCCCGGTCAAGGCGATCATCGGCGCCACCGTGGCCGGTCTGGTGCTCACTTTGCCGGCGCTGTACGAGAGCTCCGCCGGCATCCCGATCGCGTTCTACGCGGTGGTGTCCGTCGCGGTGCTCGGGCTCTACCTGTCCTTCCTCATCCCGATCGCGCTGCGACTGCGAATGGGTGACCGGTTCACCCCCGGCCCGTGGACCCTCGGGCGGAAGTACAAACTGCTCGGCTGGATCGCGGTCATCGAGATCGCGATCATCGCGGTCTACTTCGTGCTGCCGATCGTGCCCGCCGGGGTGCCCGGCAGCGACGACTTCACCTGGTCGGCGGTGAACTACGCGCCGCTCGCCGTGGGCGGGGTGCTGCTGGTGGTCGCCGTCTGGTGGTACGCCTCGGCCCGCAAGTGGTTTACCGGCCCGGTCCGCACCGTCGAGGACCCGACCGTCGAGTCTCAGCCGGCGGCGGTCGACGGACCGGACTGACGGGGTCGATCAGGGTCGCGCGGATCCCACCGTGGTTTGCCGCCGACCGCGCCGGGGGCATTGACGGTGATCCGGTTTGCCAGTAGACCTTGGTGATGGAGGCCCGCGAATGAGAAGAGCTCCGCTCACGCTGGAACAACTGCGGGTCGCCGTCGCCGAGGGCGAGATCGACACGGTGGTGCTGGCCCTTGTCGACATGCAGGGCCGCCTCCAGGGCAAACGATTCCACGCGCCGTACTTCCTCGACCAGGTGGTGGCCAACGGCAGCGAGGGGTGCAACTACCTGCTCGCCGTGGACGTCGACATGAACACCGTCGACGGGTACGCGATGTCGAGCTGGGACCGCGGCTACGGCGACTTCGCGATGGTGCCGGACTTCGACACGCTGCGGCGGACGCCCTGGCAGCCCGGTTCCGCGCTGCTCCTGGCAGACCTGACCTGGCTGGACGGCTCCGGTGACGTGGTCGCCTCACCCCGGCAGATCCTGCGCCGGCAACTGGACCGGCTGGCCGAGCACGGGCTCACCGCGTACGCCGGCACCGAGCTGGAGTTCGTGCTGTTCCGCGACTCGTACGAGGACGCCTGGCGGCGTGGCTACCGCGATCTCACCCCGGCCAACCAGTACAACGTGGACTACTCCCTGCTCGGCACCGCCCGGGTCGAGCCGCTGCTGCGCCGGATCCGCACCGAGATGGCCGGCGCCGGGCTGACCCCGGAGAGCGCCAAGGGCGAGTGCAACCTGGGCCAGCACGAGATCGCCTTCCGGTACGACGAGGCGGTCGCCTGCGCCGACCACCACGTGATCTACAAGAACGGCGCCAAGGAGATCGCCGCCCAGGAGGGCATGGCGATCACCTTCATGGCCAAGCCGAACGAGCGGGAGGGCAACTCCTGCCACATCCACTTCTCGTTGCGGGACTCGTCGGGCTCGTCGGCGATGCTCGGTGACGGGCCGGCGCGCCTGTCGCAGACCGGGCAGCGGGTGCTCGCCGGTCTGCTCGCCACCATGCGGGAGTTCAGCCTGCTCTTCGCCCCGAACATCAACTCCTACAAGCGCTACCAGCCGGGGTCGTTCGCCCCGACGGCGTTGCGCTGGGGTGTGGACAACCGCACCTGCGCGCTGCGGGTGGTCGGGCACGGGCAGGGCATGCGGGTGGAGAACCGGGTGCCCGGCGCCGACGTCAACCCGTACCTGGCAATCGCCGGGCTGGTCGCCGGCGCGCTGCACGGCATCGACCGGGAGCTGGAGCTGGACGGGGAGTGCACCGGCAACGCGTACGACGACCCGGAGGCCGAGCGCGTCCCCGGCACCCTGCGCGACGCCCTCGCCCTGTGGGAGGCGTCGACGGTGGCCCGGGAGGCGTTCGGCGACGAGGTGGTGGCGCACTACGCCAACCAGGCGAGAGTGGAGTTGACGGCGTTCGACGCCGCGGTGACGGACTGGGAGCTGACCCGTGGTTTCGAGCGCCTCTGACCCCTCCGTCCCCACCCCTCACCGCGTCGATCATGAAGTTGTGGTGGGCGGAGAGTAGCGTGAGGCGGCTTTTGTGGGGCACCACAACTCCATGATCGACCGGGTGAAGAGGGGGTGGGGCGTGTGACGGTTCTGGTGGATCCCGCTCGTGGGGTGGGGTTTCTGGAGGTTGCTGCGGCCTCGGTGGACGAGGTCGACTCCGTCATCGCGCGGGCTTCTCGTGCTTTCGAGAGTTGGCGGGGGGTCGCTCCGGGGGACCGGGCTCGGTTGCTGCGGCGGTTCGCGTCCGTTGTCGACGCGCATCTCGACGAGCTGGCCGCGCTGGAGGTGCGCAACTCGGGGCACACGATCGGCAACGCCCGCTGGGAGGCCGGCAACGTCCGCGACGTGCTGGACTACTACGCCGGAGCGCCGGAGCGGCTGACCGGGCGGCAGATCCCGGTGCCCGGCGGGCTGGACGTCACCTTCCACGAGCCACTCGGCGTGGTCGGGGTGATCGTGCCGTGGAACTTCCCCATGCCGATCGCCGGCTGGGGGTTCGCCCCGGCCCTCGCGGCCGGCAACACCGTGGTGCTCAAACCCGCCGAGCTGACCCCCCTCACCGCACTGCGCCTGGCCGAGTTGGCCCGCGAGGCCGGCCTGCCCGACGACGTGTTCACCGTGCTGCCGGGCGAGGGCGCGGTGGTGGGGGAGCGGTTCGTCAGCCACCCAGCGGTCCGCAAGATCTGCTTCACCGGCTCCACCGCGGTCGGCACGCGCATCATGGCCGGCTGCGCCACCCAGGTGAAGCGGCTCACCCTGGAGTTGGGCGGCAAGAGCGCGAACATCGTCTTCGCCGACGCCGACCTGGAACGCGCCGCCGCGACCGCGCCCGGCGCGGTCTTCGACAACGCCGGCCAGGACTGCTGCGCACGGTCGCGGATCCTCGTCCAACGCCCGGTGTACGACCGCTTCCTGGAACTGCTCGAACCGGCGGTCCGGGCGGTACGGGTGGAGGACCCGGGCCGGGACACCGCCGAGATGGGGCCGCTGATCTCCGCCGCGCAGCGCGACCGGGTCGCCGGGTACGTGACCGGGGCGAAGGTCGCGTTCACCGGGTCCTGCCCCGACGGCCCCGGTTTCTGGCACGCGCCGACCGTGCTGCTGGCCGACTCGCCGGCCGACCGGCACTGGCGGGAGGAGATCTTCGGCCCGGTGGTCTCGGTGCTCCCCTTCGACGACGAGGCCGACGCGATCCGGCTCGCCAACGACACCGAGTACGGCCTTTCCGGCTCGATCTGGACCCGGGACGTGGGCCGCGCCCTCCGGCTCGCCCGCGCCGTCGAGTCGGGCAACCTCAGCGTCAACTCGCACTCCTCGGTGCGCTACTGGACCCCGTTCGGTGGGATGAAGCGTTCCGGGCTCGGCCGTGAGCTGGGCCCCGACGCTCTGCACTCCTTCACGGACGTCAAGAACGTGTTCATCGCGACGGAGGAGTGACGCCAGTGCAGGGTCGGTTGCAGGACCGGGTGGCCGTGGTCACCGGAGCGGGCAGCGGCATCGGGTTGGCCACCGTGCGGCGGTTCGCCGCCGAGGGGGCCCGGGTCGTCTGCGTGGACATCGACGAGGTGGCCGGTACGAAGGCCGCCGAGAAGTGCGGCGGCGAGTTCGTGTCCACCGACGTGGCCGACGAGTCGGCGGTACGCGACCTGTTCGACGGGGTGGCCGACCGGCACGGCCGGGTGGACATCGCGTTCAACAACGCCGGCATCTCGCCGCCGGACGACGAATCCATCCTGGACACCGGCCTCGACGCCTGGGAGCGGGTGCTGCGGGTCAACACCACGAGCGTCTACCTCTGCTGCAAGTACGCGATCCCGCACATGCGCCGGCAGGGCAAGGGGTCGATCATCAACACCGCCTCGTTCGTGGCGTTGATGGGTGCCGCGACGTCGCAGATCGCGTACACCGCCAGCAAGGGCGGGGTGCTGGCGATGACCCGCGAGCTGGGTGTGCAGTTCGCCCGCGAGGGCATCCGGGTCAACGCGCTCTGCCCCGGGCCGGTGGCGACCCCGCTGCTGCTGGAGCTGTTCGCCGCCGACCCGGAGCGGGCCGCCCGTCGGCTGGTGCACGTGCCGATGGGACGGTTCGGACAGCCGGAGGAGATCGCCGCCGCGGTGGCGTTCCTGGCCAGCGACGACGCCTCGTTCATGACCGCCGCGCAGTTCGTGGTCGACGGCGGCATCACGGGCGCGTACGTCACCCCGCTGTGAGGCGGCCGCTGATCGGGATCAGCGCGTACGTCGAGCCGGCCGACTGGGCGGTCTGGCGGGGCGTGCCGGCCGTGCTGGTGCCGCAGGCGTACGTGCGGGCGGTGACCGCCGCCGGCGGCCGGGCGGTGGTGGTGCCTCCGGACGACCAGGACGCCGACGTGGTGGCCGTCCTCGACGGGCTGCTGCTGGCCGGGGGTGCCGACGTGGGCCCGGGGCGGTACGGCCAGCCACCGCATCCGCGTACCGAGGACCGGCCGGACCGGGACGCCGGTGAACTGACCCTGCTGGCCGCCGCGCTCGCCGCCGGGTTGCCGGTGCTCGGTGTCTGCCGGGGTATGCAGCTGCTCGCCGTCGCCTACGGCGGTGCCCTGCACCAGCACCTGCCGGACGTGGTCGGTCACGACGAGCACCGCCCGGCACCCGGCGTCTACGGCGACCACGCGGTGCGGTTCGCGGCGGGCAGCCTCGCCGCGGCGGTGTTGGCCGGGGTGGACCGGGTCAACTCGTACCACCACCAGGCGGTGGCCGATCCGGGTCGACTGTCCGTCACCGGTTGGGCGGCGGACGGCGTGATCGAGGCGGTGGAGGACCCGGCCCTGCCGTTCGTACTCGGTGTGCAGTGGCATCCGGAGAACGAGTCGGACCCGCGTCCGATCGCCGCGCTGGTCGAGGCGGCCGGCCGGCGTCCGCCGGTCGTCGCGGCCGCACCTGCGGCGCTGCGCCCGGTGTGACGTACGTCGCCCCCGCCCGCGCGAACGCGCGGTGGGAGGATCGGCGCATGGGCACGGTGTATCTGGAGATCGACGGTCGGCTGCGGGACTTCATCGCGGCCCAGCCGGTCTTCTTCGTGGCGACCGCACCGTCCGGTGCCGAGGGGCACGTCAACGTCTCACCGAAGGGCATGCGGGGCACGTTCGTGATCCTCGGCCCGCACCGGGTGGCGTACCTCGACTATCACGGCAGTGGTGCCGAGACCATCGCCCACCTGCGGGACAACGGCCGCATCACGCTGATGTTCTGCGCCTTCGACGGGCCGCCGAAGATCGTCCGGCTGCACGGCGGGGGCAGCAGCGTCGCGGTGACCGAGGACGCCTTCGTCGATCGGCTCGCCGAGTTCCCCACGCCACCGGACGTGCACGCGGTGCGGGCCGTGATCACCGTCGACGTCGAGCGGGTCAGCGACTCCTGCGGCTACGCGGTGCCGCTGATGGACTACCGCGCCGAACGCGACCTGTTGCTCAGCTCACACTCCCGTCGTACCGCCGATGACCTGGTGGTCTACCGGGCCAC
This sequence comes from Micromonospora sp. NPDC050695, assembly GCF_040654415.1. Classification (NCBI taxonomy): domain Bacteria; kingdom Bacillati; phylum Actinomycetota; class Actinomycetes; order Micromonosporales; family Micromonosporaceae; genus Micromonospora; species Micromonospora sp. NPDC050695. The sequence goes on along the minus strand of NZ_JBFAHZ010000003.1, from coordinate 46,854 downwards.
CAAGAACGCGGCGAGCATCGACGGACTGCCCGTCTTCTGACCTGGCCGGGCACCGCGGCGCCACCGGCCCGGCCGCCGCCGCCCACTCCGACCGCGGCTCACCGACGGATGGGGTGGAGATAATCAGCGTCCGAGGAACGGTACGCGTTACGTTGCTGGTCCGTTGGGGTACAAGTCGGAGCACAGCGGGTGGAGATCAACGGCTGAGGGGTACGGCCGGAGCGGGGAGGCTGCATGAGCTCGGCCCAGGGGGGCGCGGACGCCGGGCATCCCTTCACGGACGGCGGGGAGATCCCCCCGATGCTGGCTGCGGCGTTCGCGGCCGGCGGTGAGCTGGGCGAGCGGATGCGCGACTTCGACTGGTCCACCACCCCGCTGGGCGCGCCCGGACGCTGGCCGGTCGCACTCTCCACCGCGGCCGGCATGATGCTCGCCTCCAGCGCGCAGATCGTCATGTTCTGGGGCGACGACCAGCTCGCCTTCTACAACGACGCCTACCGACCGACCATCGGCGCCAAGCACCCGCACGTGTTGGGTCAGCCGGCCGGCCAGCACTGGGCGGAGACCTGGGACGTGCTCGGCCCGCTGCTGGACGGCGTCCGGCGCACCGGAAGCTCCTACCGCGGCGAGGACCATCCCTTCCTGCTGGACCGGTACGGGTTCGTCGAGGAGACCTACTTCAACGTCTCGTACGACCCGATCCGCGGTGACGACGGCACGGTCAGCGGCGTCTACTGCATCGTCAACGAGACCACCGGGCGGGTGCTCGGCGAACGCCGGCTGCGGGCACTGGCCGAGCTGGGCGCCGACCTGGCCGACGTGGCCAACGCCGCCGAGCTGGGCCGGGCCGCCGCCGCGGTCCTCGAACGGCACCGGGCCGACGTGCCCTTCGCACTGATCTACCTGGGCGACGACAGCGGTCGCCTCGTCCTGGCCGGTGCCAGCGGCACGGGCCAGGCGACCGTCGGCGCCACCGCCGACCTGCTCGCCCGGGCTGCCGCCGACGGTGAGCCGGTCACCGTCGATGTGGCGCAACTGCTCGACCGGCCACCCGCCGACGCGGCCGACGAGGCCCTCATGCTGCCCGTCACGGCGGCCAACGAGACGGTCGGCGCGCTGGTCGTCGGCGTGGCCCGCCGGCTGCCGCTCGGCGACGACTACCGCGATTTCCTCGACCTGGTCGCCGCGCAGATCTCCCGGGCCGTCGGCAAGCAGCGGGCGTACGAGCAGGAGCGGGCCCGCGCCGCCGAGCTGGCCGCCCTCGACCAGGCGAAGACCCACTTCTTCGCCAACGTCAGCCACGAGTTCCGTACGCCGCTGACCCTGGTGCTCGGCCCTCTGGAGGACATGCTGGCCGACCCGGCGCTGCCGGTCGCCGACATCGAGCGCCTCACGATGATGCACCGCAACGCGTTGCGGCTGCTCAAGCTCGTCAACACCGTGCTGGACTTCTCCCGGCTGGAGTCGGGTCGCCTCGCCGCCCGCTACCAGCCCACCGACCTGTCCGGCTACACCGCCCGGCTGGCCAGCACCTTCCGTTCGGCCACCGACCGGGCCGGGTTGCGGCTGGTGGTGGACTGCCCGCCGCTGGCCGCGCCGGTCTTCGTCGACCGGGACATGTGGGAGAAGATCGTCCTCAACCTGGTGTCGAACGCGGTCAAGTTCACCTTCGACGGCGAGATCCGGGTCCGCGTCCGGGCCGTGGAGGCCGGTGCCCGACTGGAGGTCACCGACACCGGCGTGGGAATCGTGCCGGCCGAACTGCCGCACGTCTTCGAACGGTTCCACCGGGTGCCCGGGGTGCGCGCCCGCACGCACGAGGGCACCGGCATCGGCCTGGCGCTGGTCCGGGAGCTGGTCGAGATGCACGGCGGCGAGGTCGGTCTGACCAGTCGCGTCGACGAGGGCAGCACCTTCGCGGTGACCATCCCGTTCGGGTCGGCGCACCTGCCCGCCGACCGGGTCGAGGCGTTCGGCCCGCCCGCCGGCGAGCCCGAGCAGGCCCGCCTCTACGTGGCGGAGACCGTGCTGTGGAGCGGCGCGGGGCACCTGCCGGAGGTCGACAGCGGGCCGACGACGATCACCCCGGCCGGTCGGATCCTCGTGGTCGACGACAACGTGGACCTGCGCGAGCACGTCACCCGCCTGCTCTCCCCGACCTGGGAGGTGGTCACCGCCAGCGACGGGCTGGCGGCCCTGCCACTCGCCCAGGAGGGCGCGTTCGACCTGGTTCTCACCGACGTGATGATGCCCCGGCTGGACGGGTTCGGGCTGGTCGGCGCCCTGCGCGCCGACCCGCGTACCCGGCATGTGCCGATCGTGCTGCTCTCCGCCCGCGCCGGGTCCGCGGAGGCCGTCGCCGGTCTCTCCGTCGGCGCCGACGACTACCTCACCAAGCCGTTCTCCGGGCAGGAGCTGATCGCCCGGGTGCGCGCCAACGTGGAGTTGGGCCAGCTGCGTGGGCAGATCATCCGCCGGCTCCGGGCGCTGGCCGACGCGGCGGTCGCGGTGAACACCGCCCGATCCACCGCCGACGTGCTCCAGGTCGCGGCCCGGCACGCGCTCAGCCTCGCCGAGGCGGCCCGGGTGGTCATCACGACGGGCGACGCCCGCGCCGAGGCGGACGCCGGCGGTACCACCGCCGCCGACCCGTCCTTCGTGGCCGAGCTGACCGGCACCACCGGCGAGCAGCTCGGCGAGCTGCGGGTCTGGCGGGCGGCCGGCGACGCCGCCCAGACCGACGACGCCGCGCTCACCCAACTGGCCCGGCTGGTCGGGGTGCGACTGGAGAACGCCCAGCTCTACGAGGCCGAACACCGCATCGCCACCACCCTGCAGCACAGCCTGCTGCCCCGAACGTTGCCCCAACTGCCCGGCGCGGTCGTGGCCAGCCGTTACCTGCCCGGCAGCGCCGACGTCGAGGTCGGCGGCGACTGGTACGACGTGATCGCGCTGGACGGCGACGAGCTGGTGCTCGTCATCGGCGACGTGGTCGGCAAGGGCGTCCGGGCCGCGGCCGCGATGGGGCAACTGCGCAACGCGCTGCGGGCGTACGTGCTGGAGGGCTTCGACCCGGCCGAGTCGCTGACCCGGCTCAACCGGCTGGTCGCCTCCACCGAGGGCCGTTCCTTCGCGACCGTGGTCTGCCTGCTGTTCAACCCGCGCACCGGCCGGCTGCGGTACGCCAGCGCCGGTCACCCCTCCCCGCTGCTGATCCGAGGAGGCGACGTGGCGTTCCTGCACGACCGCGCGCTCGGCCCGCCGGTCGGCGCCATCCCCGACACGACCTACCAGGTGGTCGACGGGGAGCTGCACGCCGGCGACCGGTTGCTGCTCTACACCGACGGCCTCATCGAGGACCGCAAACTCGGCATCGACACCGCGCTGGCGCAGCTCCGCGCCGACGCCGCCACCTCGGGCGAGCACGTGGTGGACCTGATCGACGCGGTGGTCGAGCGGGTCGTCGGGCAGCGACGCCGCGACGACGTGGCGGTGCTCGGCCTGGAGGCCGCCGAGCTGAACCGCTTCGCGTTGCGGCTGCCGGCGGACCCGACGCGGCTGAGCGTGCTGCGCAAGCGCCTGGAGGACTTCCTCGTCGCGCACTCCGTCGGCGAGACCGACCTGTTCGACCTGACCGTTGCCGTCTCCGAGGCCGCCGCCAACGCCATCGAGCACCCCGTGCACCCCGCCGAGCCGATGATCAGCGTGGAGGTGGCCATCGAGGACCGCACCGTCACCGCCACGGTGCGCGACAGCGGGCGGTGGCGGGAGTCGACCGGCTCCGGGTTCCGGGGGCGCGGCCTGTCCCTGATCAAGGCACTGGGGGACCTGTCGGTGCGGCGTACCGATGAGGGCACCGAGGTGACGCTGCGCCGGGAGCTGCAGGGCTGACCCCGCGCCCGGTGACGGCCGGGTCGGCTAGGCCGGCCTGAGCCAGCTCTGCTCGCCCAGGCCGGAGATCTCCAACACCCGACGGACCTGCCGCGACGGCAGCACCGTGAGCGTGCCGGGGAACTGCTGGGCGAGCCGGACCAGGGCATGGATGGCGGCCGAATCGAAGAAGGTGACCGCGCTCAGGTCCAGCGTGATCTGCTCGGCGGGCTCGCGCAGCGCGGTCTGGAGCATGGTGTCGGCGGTCGCCATGTCGACCTCGCCGGCCACCACGACGTGGAGGTGGTCACCGTCGATCTCCGCGCTGGCGGAGAAGACGGGTGGTGCTCCCCCTTGATCCACGCAGACACCATGGCACAGCCGACCTGGCGGGGCAACAACCCCTCCGGGGCGGCCGTGGCGTGGGTCACCGGCGGCTCCGGCGATAGGCTTGCGCCATGACCGTCCGTCCGCCGCTGACACCAGGCGCGCTCTCCCCGCTGCGACCGGTGCCGTCCCACATCGCCCGACCGGAGTACGTGGGTAAGAAGGGCCCGCAGGAGTGGCGTGGCTCCCACGTGCAGACGCCGGAGACCATCGAGAAGATGCGGATCGCCAGCCGGTTGGCCGCCCAGGCGACCCAGCTCGCCGGCGAGCACTGCAAGCCCGGCGTGACCACCGACGAGATCGACAAGGTGGTGCACGAGTTCCTCTGCGACCACGGCGCGTACCCGTCGACGCTCGGCTACCGGGGCTTCCCCAAATCCTGCTGCACCAGCCTCAACGAGGTCGTCTGCCACGGCATCCCGGACTCCACGGTCATCCAGGACGGCGACATCATCAACGTCGACGTCACCGCGTACATCGGTGGGGTGCACGGTGACACCGACGCCACCTTCTGCGTCGGCGAGGTCAGCGAGGAGGCCCGACTGCTGGTCGAGCGGACCCACGAGGCGATGATGCGCGGTATCCGCGCCGTCGCCCCGGGCCGCCAGATCAACGTCGTGGGCCGGGTCATCGAGTCGTACGCCAAGCGGTTCGGCTACGGCGTGGTCCGCGACTTCACCGGCCACGGCATCGGCGAGTCCTTCCACAGCGGGCTCTACGTGCCGCACTACGACAGCCCCCGACCCACCGACGTCATGGAGCCGGGGATGACCTTCACCATCGAGCCGATGATCACGCTCGGCACCTACCAGTACGACATGTGGGACGACGGGTGGACCGTCGTCACGAAGGACCGGAAGTGGACGGCCCAGTTCGAACACACCATCGTGGTGACCGACAACGGCCACGAGATCCTGACCCTGCCGTGACCGACGCCCCTGCCGCGCTGCGTGAGGCGCACCACGCCGACGTCTCCGGTGGCTGGCTGCGCCCGGCCGTCTTCGGCGCCATGGACGGCCTGGTCACCAACATCGCCCTGATCGCCGGCGTCGGAGGCGGCGGTGTGTCGCCGCGCAGCATCGTGCTGACCGGCTCCGCCGGCCTGGTCGCCGGGGCGATCTCGATGGGCCTCGGCGAGTACACCAGCGTCCGCTCCGCCAACGAACAGGTCGCCGCCGAGGTCGCCAAGGAACGGCGCGAGCTGGAGCGGCACCCCGAGGCGGAGGCCCGCGAGCTGGCCGACGCCTGGGTGGCCCGTGGCCTGCCCCGGGACCTGGCCACCCAGGTCGCGGAAGCGGTGCGCCGCGACCCGGAGGAGGCCCTGCGGGTGCACGTCCGCGAGGAGTTGGGCGTCGACCCCGACGACCAGCCCAGCCCGTGGGCCGCGGCGATCTCGTCGTTCCTGTTCTTCTCGGCGGGAGCGCTGGTGCCGCTGCTGACGTACCTGTTCGGTGCCACCCAGCTGTGGCTGGCGCTCGCCGTCGGCGGCCTCGGACTGTTCGCCGCCGGGGCGGTGGTGGCCCGCTTCACCAGCCGGCCCTGGTGGACCAGCGGCCTACGCCAGCTGGTGCTGGGCGCCGCGGCGGCCGGCGCCACCTACCTGATCGGCATGCTGATCGGGGTGCAGGGCGGGCTGTGACCCGCCTCAGCCGGTGAGCAACTCGTCGACCGTGCCGTCCACCGGCCGGCCGCGGGCGGTCAGCTCGTCGGCCTGCCGGCCCAGCACCGCACCCACCTCGGTCATGTCCGCCCCGGCCAGACCGGTGCGCCGCACGGCGTCGCCGGGATCACGGAAATAGGTGCGACTCAGCAGGCCGGTCACCGTCGCCGCCGCCAACCGTGCCTCGCCGAGCATCAGCAACGCCTGGTCGGTCTCGTACCACTCGGCCAGCCGGGCGGCCCGGGCGTGCGCCGCGCTGCCCCGATACCACGCCTGCCGGGCCGCGCTGCTGAACTCCGCCGGCCGAGCCCGGGCCAACCGCCCGAGATGCTCGTCGCGCAGCGTCCGCAGCCAACCCGTCGGGTCGTGCAACGCCCGGGTCGTGACGTACCGGTCGGCGGTGAGCGGCCAGAGCGAGGAGAGCACCCGGGCCTGCGCGAGGTAGTCCTCGGCGGCGGCCACGGTCAGGTCGACGAGCACCCCGTCCACCCGGCGGGTCGCCAACGGGGGACCGGTGCCGGGCCGGTAGGTCACCACCAGCATGCCCACCTCGCTGTCCCCACCACCGTCATCGTCGCCGTGCGCCAGGGGACCGTGCACCGCGACCGCGAGCACATCGGCGGGAAACCGTCGCCCGATGGCCTCGGCCACCCGCTCCGCCACCGTCCACCGTCGATCGTCGAGGCCCCGACCGACACCGGCCTGTCCGCTGCTCGCGCTCACGGGTCCGCCTTTGTTCGCGACTGCGGGGCTCGCAGGCCCGGCTCACTCCTCGCGCTCACGGGTCCGCCTTTGTTCGCGACTGCGGGGCTCGCAGGCCCGGCTCACTCCTCGCGCTCACGGGTCCGCCTTTGTTCGCGACTGCGGG